>NZ_JBHZCY010000198.1:0-11208 GCF_042786665.1 Kitasatospora sp. NPDC059146
GCCCCGGAAGGGGGCGGACCGGCGGGGCGAGGAGCCCGCAGGTCAGCGAGTGCCGCTGCGACGGCGGCGGAAGGCGAGGACGCCGCCCGCCAGCGCCAGGGCCGCGGCCGCGCCGCCGATCACGACGGGCGCGACGGACGGGGCCGCCGCCGTCCGCGCCGCGGTGCCGTAACCGCTGGACATCCCGGCGGCGGCGTACTCCGAGCCGGGCAGCTTGTCGGCGTAGCGGGCCTTGACCAGCTTCTGGTACTCGCTCAGCGAGGCCGAGGGCCGGTCGTCCAGCCCCTGCCGCGCCTGGTCGTTGAGCGGCTCCACCGTGCTGAGCCGCAGTTGGTACCAGCCGCGGATCTGCGGCTCGCTGAACACCAGCGTCCCGGGCGTGGCCCTTCCGGCGTACGCGGCGTCGCTGTTGCCGTCGCGCACGCCGGCCAGGTGCCAGCCCCCGCCCTCGGTGGGGGCGAGCAGGACGGTGGCGTTGCGCCCGTTGACCGTGGTGTTCAGGGCGGAGACCAGGTAGCTCAGCCGGATCGCCTGGGAGGCGAGCGGCAGGGCCGTCCCGGCGACGAACCCGGGGGTGAGCTCGTTCAGGGCCAGGGGGTTGTCGACGGTGAAGGCCGGCAGGCCCGCGCACGGCTCGGCCTGGTCCGGGATCGTCTGTGCCGCCGGGGGCGCGTCCTTCTGGGGCAGTGGGGCGCTGAGGAAGCGGCAGACGGCGTCGCGGACGTCGGCGGACTTCACCAGTTCCAGGGCGGCCGTGTAGTCCGGGATGTCCGCCGGGAGCGGGTCCTTGGCCGGGGCCGCGTGGACGGGCCCGGCGAGCGGCAGCAGCGCGCAGGCGCCGGCCGCCAGCAGGGCGGCCAGGCGGATGCGGCGGGTGCTCGCCGGCCCGGCGGGTGTCGTGGTGCTGTGCATGGCCGTCCGCCTCACCTGGAGATGCCGATCCGGGAATGGGTCCATTTGAACGAGCTGTTGCTGACGTAGTCGGCGTAGTTCCACCAGGTGTAGGTGGCGGTGTCCGGCCACGGGTCGGCGACCGCGACGGTGTTCTTCGAGGTGTCGAAGCCGTAGACCACGTTCATGTGGCCGCCGCCGGAGGTCCAGCCGATCCGGGCGGCGACCGGCCGGGCCGCCTTGACGTCGGTGTAGACCTGGTTGAAGGTGGCCGCGCTGTTCAGGCCCGTGCCGAGGTTGGTCATGCCGAGGCTCTTCCAGCCCTTGGCCATGTCGTCGAGCGTGGCCGGTTGGTTGTTGCAGCCGTAGTAGGGCTGGGCCCGGGTGCAGAAGTCGGCCTGGGTGGTGCCGTAGCCATGGAACTTGGCGATGGTCAGGCCGGAGGCGACCCAGCACCACTGGGACTTCTCCTGCTTGAGCATGGTGATGGTGTCCTGGCCGGCCTCGGCGTGGGCCTGGCCGCCCGCGGTGGCGAGCAGTGCCGAAGCCGTCAGGAGGACGGTCGTCGCCGCGGTCGTGAATCTGGGTCTGCCCATGGGTCTGCCTTCCCGCGCGGGGCGCGATGGGTGTGGGGGATTTGCAGAGCCATGACAGCACGGAACGGTGCAATCACGGAGTGTATGCGAAGGAGTGTTGCGGACGGGCGTCCGTCGCGGCACCGGAAGTCGGTGCGGCGGCTGCCCGGCCCCTCGGCGGATCCATCTGCGCACCGTGTGAGCGGCGGCGGCTTCCCCCGGAAGGGGACACGTCGTGGTACGGCGGGCCGATCGTGGTGACGTAGGGTGATAGGAGGTCAACAGGGGGGAGTCGAGGTTCCGGTCGGCCGCAGCCGCGCGGACCCGCCCTCGTACCCCCGTTCCACCCCCGGCCCACCCCGTTCCGCCCCCTCGGCCGTGGCGGGTGCCCCGGGTCGCCCGCAGACAGGAGAGTTGAGTTGTCGTCCGACAGCACGCAGCGTTCGCAGTGGGTCCAGGACCGTCCGGCCACGTCCCGTGCCCCCAGAGCGGACCTGCTGCTCGACGGCCGCTCGCTCACCGTCAAGGAGACCGCCGCGGCCGCCCGTCGCCCGAAGGCGTGGCGGGTGGCGCTGTCGGACGGCGCGGTGCACCGGATGAAGCGGTCGGTGGACCTCAAGAACGCGATCGTCGACTCCGGGCAGCGGGTGTACGGCGTCACCTCCGGCTTCGGCGACAGCAACACCCGGCAGATCTCGCCGCGCAAGGTCGAGGCGCTCCAGGCCAACCTGATCCGCGGCTTCAACTGCGGCCTGGGACCGGCGGCTTCACCCGAGGTGGTGCGGGCGACGGTGATCGCCCGGGCGAACTGCCTGGCGCGCGGCAACTCCGGCATCCGCCCGGAGGTCGTCCAACTCCTGCTGGACTGCCTGGAGCAGGACATCCTGCCGGTGGTGCCGGAGCGCGGCTCGGTGGGCGCCAGCGGCGACCTCGTCCCGCTCAGCTACCTCGGGGCGATGCTCACCGGCCACGGCACGGTGCTGCACCGGGGCGAGGCCAGGCCCGCCGCCGAGGCCCTCGCCGAGGAGGGCCTGGAGCCGGTGGTGCTGGCCTCCAAGGAGGGGCTGGCGCTGGTCAACGGCACCTCCTTCATGGCCGGCTTCGCCGTCCTGGCCCTGCGCGACGCGACCGAACTGGCCTTCGCCGCCGACCTGTGCACGGCGCTCGCCTCCCAGGTCCTGAACGGCAACCCGCGCCACTTCGACCCGTTCGTCTTCGACCACAAGCCGCACCCGGGCACCGCCGACTCCGCCCGGACGGTGCGCCGGCTGCTCGGCCGGCTCGGCGACGGCCCGTACGAGGGCGACCAGGAGGGCGGCCCGGCCGACCCGATGCCCGACGGGACGGGCTACCGGCGGCTCGCCGAGGCCGTCCAGGACCGGTACTCGATCCGCTGCGCCCCGCACGTCAACGGCGTGCTGCGGGACACCCTCGCGTTCGCCGCCGACTGGACCCACGTGGAGATCAACTCCTCCAACGACAACCCGCTGTTCGACGCCGACGCGGGCGTGGTCGTCAACGGCGGCAACTTCTACGGCGGGCACATCGGCCAGGCGATGGACTCGCTCAAGACCGCCGTCGCCAGCGTGGGCGACCTGCTGGAACGGCAGCTGCAGCTGGTGGTGGACGAGAAGTACAACAACGGACTCACCGCCAACCTCATCCCGCGCTTCCCGGACGACAGTTGGGAGGCGGGTCTGCACCACGGCTTCAAGTCCCTGCAGCTGGCGGCCTCCTCGCTGGTCGCCGAGGCGCTCAAGCTGACCATGCCCGCGACCTCGTTCTCCCGCTCCACCGAGGCCCACAACCAGGACAAGGTCAGCATGGGCACCATCGCCGCCCGGGACGCCCGGACGGTCGTCGAGCTGGTGCGCGAGGTGGCCGCGATCCACCTGCTGGCGCTCTGCCAGGCCGCCGACCTGCGCGGCCCCGAGCGGCTCAGCGGCCCGACCGCGGCCGTGCACGCGGTGGTGCGCGCCGTGTCGCCGGTGCTGGACCGGGACCGCGGGATGGAGCGGGACATCGCCCTGGTGGCGGAACTGATCGGCGCCGGACGGCTGCGGGAGGCGGCGGCCGGGGCCTGAGGACCGGCCGCGTGCGGGCCCGGACGCCCGGGCCCGCACGCGGCGGCCTACTCGGTGGGCTTGGCGAAATGCTCCACGACGGCGGCGTAGCTGTCGTCGGCGTGTCCGCGCGTGGTCACCGCCTCCATCACGGCCGTCAGCTGCCGGGGCAGGGCCGGGTTGAGGCCGCGCCGCTCGCTCTCGGCCAGCAGGTGGCGGGCGGCCGCCAGGTGGGTGCGCAGCGCCGAGTCCTCGGCCGGGTAGTCGCCCTCGTCGACCTGCCGGGCGTAGCGGGCCAGGAAGGCGCCGATGCCGTCGAACAGCAGCTCGGCGGTCGGCGCGAAGTCCGTCGCGCCGATCCCGGCGGTGCGCAGCAGCGCCGCCGCGTGGAGGAAGCCGTTGAGTCCGGACCACAGCACGGCCAGCAGGGCGACGTCGTGCAGCGAGGCGAGCCCGGGGCCGTCGCCGAGGTAGGTGGGGCAGCCGCCGAGCGCGGTCAGGGTCGCCTCGTGGGCACGGAAGGCCGCCTCGGGGCCGCTGTAGAGCACCACGGTCCCGGCGGCTCCGATGGCGTCGGGGGTGGCCAGCAGGGCGCCGTCGAGGCTCCGGGCGCCGTACCGGGCCGCCGCCTCGGCGACGGCGGCGGCGTCCGCGGAGGTGCCGGAGGTGACGTCGACCAGGACCCGGCCGGCCAGGGCGTCCCCGGCGGCGTCGAGGACCTCGCCGACGGCGTGGTGGTCGCCGAGGCAGAGCACGACCAGCGGCGCGGCGGCCGCCGCTTCCGCGGGCGTCGCGGCGCGGTGGGCGCCCCGGGCGGCCGGGCCCTCGGCACGGGCGGCGGTGCGGTTCCAGACGGTGGTGCGGTGCCCGGCGGCCAGGAAGGCGTCGGCGAGCGCCGTGCCCATCAGGCCGAGGCCGAGCACGGCGACGGGGGCGGGGGCGGGGGCGGTAGCGGCGGCAGGGGCAGGGCGGCGGTCGGTCGTCACGAGGTCTCCTTCGGGCGGTCCGGCAGGGTGACGGGTGCGGTGCGGCGGCGGGGCTCGTTCAGCGCGCGGACCATCGGCTCCTCGACGAGGGCGTGCAGCAGCCAGGCCGCCGCCAGTGATCCGGCCACCAGGGCGGCCGTGTACAGCAGCGGCCGGAGCCCGTCGGCGGTGCCGTACGGGTCGAGCAGCGCGTCGCCGTACTCGATCACCAGGTAGTGCGACAGGTACAGCGTCAGCGAGAGGGCGCCCAGGCGCTCGGCCACGGGGTGGGCGAGCCGGGACGGCCGGCCCAGCCGGTCGGCGTTGGCGGCGCCCACGATCAGCGCGCCCAGCGGCAGGACGGTGATCGCGGCGACGCCGAACAGCAGCGGGGAGAGCTGGTCGAGCGGGTAGAGCAGGGCGAACGCGGCGGCGCCGTGCCAGGTCCGGACGCCGTCGAGCCGGCCCTCCCGGACCAGCCGGGCCAGCACCACGCCGAACAGGAACTCCGGCAGCCGCGCCGGGGGGAAGGTGTAGCAGAGCCAGATCTGGCGGAGCGTCACGCCGAGTCCGAAGGAGGGCCCGTCGCTTCCGGGCCGCGCCGCCGTGAGCAGCACCGGGATCAGCACGGCGGCCGCGACGGCCGCCGCCGCCCAGGCCCAGAGGTGTGCGGAGCGGATCGCGGCCGCCCGCCGGGCGATGACCGGGAACAGCAGGTAGAAGAGCAGGTCGCAGCAGAGCGACCAGGACACCCCGTTCACCCCGGGGTCCAGCAGGTCGAAGCCGGGTGACCAGGTCTGGACGAGCAGCGCGTTCGGCAGCCAGGCCCACAGCGGTACGGCCCGCCCGGCGGCGGCCAGCAGCAGCACTCCGAGCAGCAGGGTCACCAGGTGGGTGGGCAGGATCCGGGCCACCCGGCGGCGCCAGAACACCGGGACGGGCTGCCCGGGCCGCCAGGCCCAGGCCAGCAGGAAGCCGCTGAGCAGGAAGAAGAACGTCACCGCGGCGAACCCGAGGCGGAGCAGGGTGGCGCTCTCGCCGTGCCCGTGGGTCCAGATCAGGCTGGCGTGCTGGGCGACGACGGCCGCGGCCGCGACGAAACGCAGACCGGTGAGCGAGGGCAGCCGGGACGACCTGCCGAGTGCCAAGAGCGTTCCCGAGGTCTCGGAGCGGGTGGGGGAAGCCCGGTGATCGTATCCGAACTCGACGATGTGGTTGGCTTTTGACGAATCGTCGGAAATACCGGGCCGATTGCATGCTCTGCATACTTTCCTGCTCGCAATGTTGACGGTGGGTCAGATCTGATAGAGATCGGATGCCCGGCTAGGGTGCGTGCGCGATCGTCCGACGTCGCGCCGCCCTGCCCGCCCGCCCAGGACCGGAGACCCACGTGGCCGACAATGACACCCTGCGCCAGTACTTGAAGCGCGTGGTCGCCGACGCCGTCGACACCCGGGAACGCCTGCGCGCCCTGGAGGAACGGCAGTCGGAGCCGATCGCGGTCCTCGGCGCGGCCTGCCGCTACCCCGGCGGCGCCGATTCCCCGGAAAAGCTCTGGCAGTTGGTCGCCGACCGGGTCGACGCGGTCGCCGGATTCCCGTCGAACAGGGGCTGGCCGCTCGATTCCCTGTTCCACCCCGACCCCGACGCCGTCGGCACCAGCTACGTCGAACAGGGCGGATTCCTGTACGACGCCGATCGGTTCGACGCCGAATTCTTCGGCATGTCCCCCCGGGAAGCCCTCGGCACCGACCCCCAGCAGCGCATCCTGCTGGAAATCGCCTGGGAGGCCTGCGAACGCGCCGGAATCCCGCCCGAGGCCCTCCGCGGCAGCCGCACCGGGGTGTACGCCGGGGTGATGTACAACGACTACGGCAGCCGGCCGCAGCTGCCCCGGGAGGACTTCGAGGGCTACCTGTTCAGCGGCAGCGCCCCCGGCGTCCTCTCCGGCCGACTCGCCTACGCCTTCGGCCTGGAGGGCCCCGCCGTCAGCGTCGACACCGCCTGCTCCTCCTCCCTGGTCGCCCTCCACCTGGCCTGCGCGGCGCTGCGCCGCGGCGAGTGCGACCTCGCCCTGGCGGGCGGCGTGACGGTGATGTCCACCCCCGCGGCCTTCCTCGGCTTCTCGCGCCAGCGCGCCCTCGCCCCGGACGGCCGGTGCAAGGCCTTCTCGGCGGCCGCCGACGGGGTCGGCTGGGGCGAGGGCGCCGGACTGCTGGTGCTCGCCCGGCTGTCCGAGGCGCGCCGGGACGGCCGGCGGGTGCTCGCCGTGGTGCGCGGCTCGGCCGTCAACCAGGACGGTGCCTCCAACGGGCTGACCGCGCCCAACGGCCCCGCCCAGGAACGGGTGATCCGCGCCGCCCTCGCCGACGCCCGGCTCACCACGGAGGACGTCGACGCCGTCGAGGCCCACGGCACCGGGACGGCGCTCGGCGACCCGATCGAGGCCCGGGCGCTGCTGCGCACCTACGGGCAGCGCTCCGCCGAGCGGCCGCTGTGGCTGGGCTCGCTCAAGTCCAACCTTGGCCACGCCCAGGCCGCCGCCGGGGTGGGCGGGGTGATCAAGACGGTGGAGGCGCTGCGGCGCGGCCGGATGCCCGCCACCCTGCACGCCGAACAGCCCTCGCCGCACGTGGACTGGGAGTCGGGCGCGGTCGCCCTGCTCACCGAGGCCCGCGACTGGCCCCGGGGCGAGCGGCCGCGCCGGGCGGCAGTCTCCTCCTTCGGGCTCGGCGGGACGAACGCGCACGTGATCCTGGAGGAGGCGCCGCCCGAGGAGGCGGGGGAGGCACCGGTGGTCCTGCCGGTGGTGCCGTGGGTGCTCTCGGCCCGCTCGGCCCGGGCCTTGGCGGAGCGGGCGCGCGATCTGCTGGCGCTGGTCGGCGGCCCGGGGACGGCCCCGGACTTCCGGGACGTCGCCCGGGCGCTGGCCACCACCCGGGCGGCGCTGCCGTACCGGGCGGCGGTGGTCGGCGGTACGGCCGCCGAACTCGTCGAGCGACTGGCGGAGTTGGCGGGAACGGTCGCGGCGGACGCGGTCCGCCGGGTACCGGGGGAGGTCCGGCCGGTCCTGCTCTGCCCGGACGGCGACGGGCCCGGGCCGGAGGCGGTGGTTCAACTCCGTGCGGCCTTCCCGGTGTTCGCCGAGGCGTACCAGGAACTGGTCGCCGTGCCCGGCGCCTCGGGCGGCTTCGCCGCGCGGCTGGCGCTCCACCGCCTGTACGCGGCCTGGGGGTTGCGCCCGGCGGCGCTGGTCGGCCGGGGCAGCGGCGCGGTGGTGGCCGCGCACCTCGCCGGGGTGCTCCCGGTGCCGGACGCGGTGGCCCTGCTCGCGGCCCGCGAGCGGCTGCTCCGGCAGGGCGGCGGTGCGGCGGCCCGCGCGGAGTTCCGGCAGGAGTCGGCGGCGCTGGCCTTCGCGGCGCCGACCGTGCCGCTGCGGTCGGCCGCGGGCGGTGGCGAGGAGCCGGCCGGGCGGTGGACGGACCCGGAGGCCTGGGCCGAACGCTTCCTGGCGGAGGACGGGCCGCTGCCGGAGGGGCTGCTGTCGGCCGGGCCGTTGTCGGACGGGTCGCCGACGGAGAGGCCGCCGTCGGAGGGGCCGGTGCTGAGCCTGGAACTCGTGCCCGGCGAGGAGGCCCCCTACGTCGTCGTCCGGGAGCTGGCCCGGCTCCACACGGCGGGGGCCGCCGTCGACTGGTCCGCCTTCTTCGCCGGGACCGGCACCCGGCACGTCGACCTGCCGACGTACCCGTTCCAACGCGAGCGCTACTGGCTGGAGCCGATCGCACCCGCGCCCGCCGAGGCCCCGCCCGCCCCGCCCTCCGCCCGGTCGGCGGGCGAGGGCGCGCTCGCCCGGAGCCTGGCCGCCCTCCCCGCCGGGGAGCGGCGCGCCCACCTGCTCGACGCGGTGCGCGCCGAGGCGGCCGCCGTGCTGCGGATCGCCGACCCGGCGATCGTCGAAGTGTCGCGCCCCTTCCGGGAGTTCGGCTTCGACTCGCTCACCGCCGTCCAGCTGCGCAACCGGCTGGCCGCCCTCGCCGGGATCGAGCTGCCGGTCACCGTGCTGTTCAACCACCCCACCCCGGACGCCGTCGCCGACCTCCTGCTCGACCGGCTGTCCGCCGCCGACGGTCCGGACGCCGCCGACGGCCCGGACGCGCTCGCCGAAGTCGACCGGCTGGAAGCGGTGCTGGGGCGACTGCCGGCCGGCGGCCCGGAGCTGCTCGCGGTCACCGAACGCCTGCGGGCACTCCTCGGCCGCTTCGGACGGCTCGAAACCGCCACCAAGGACGAGCTGTTCGACCTCATCGACCACGAGCTCGGCCGCGCCCGCACCTGACCGCACGCCCGTACCTGACCGCATGCCCGTACCTGACCGCGGCTCGCCCGTACCTGATCGCCCGCCCGGCAGCACGCCCGCCGAGAGAGGAAGCCCAGCATGCCGGACGAGGAGAAGCTCGTCGACTACCTGCGGTGGGTCACCGCCGACCTGCGCGACGCCCGGCGCCGGATCGCCGAACTGGAGTCGTCCCAGGAGGAGTCGTCCCACGACGGGCCGATCGCGATCGTCGGCATGGCCTGCCGGTTCCCCGGGGGCGTCGGCTCGCCCGAGGACCTCTGGCGGCTGGTGCTGGACGGCCGGGACGCCATCACCCCCTTCCCCGCCGACCGGGGCTGGGACCTCGACGCCCTCTACGACCCCGACCCCGAGACGCCCGGCACCAGCTACGCCCGCGAGGGCGGCTTCCTGGACACCGCCACCCGCTTCGACGCCGGGTTCTTCGGCATCTCCCCGCGCGAGGCCACCGCGATGGACCCGCAGCAGCGGCTGCTGCTGGAGACCGCCTGGGAGCTGTTCGAGCACGCGGGCATCGACCCGACGGCGCTGCGCGGCACCGACGTCGGGGTGTTCGCCGGCGCCACCGAACAGTCCTACCTCGGCCCGGACACCCCGGCCGAGTACGAGGGCTACCTGCTGACCGGGCGGCTGGGCAGCGTGGTCTCCGGCAGGATCGCGTACACCTTCGGCTTCGAGGGCCCAGCCGTCACCGTCGACACCGCCTGTTCCTCCTCCCTGGTGGCGCTGCACCTGGCCGCCCGCTCGCTGCGCTGCGGCGAGTCCTCGCTCGCCCTGGCGGGCGGCGTGACGGTGCTGGCCTCGCCGCTCGGCTTCGTCGACTTCGCCCGCCAGCGCGGCCTGGCGCCGGACGGCCGCTGCAAGTCCTTCGCCGCGGCGGCGGACGGCACCGGCTGGGCCGAGGGCGCCGGGCTGGTCCTGCTGGAGCGGCTCGCCGACGCCCGCCGGCACGGGCACCGGGTGTTTGCCGTGCTGCGCGGCTCGGCCGTCAACCAGGACGGCGCCTCCAACGGGCTGACCGCGCCCAACGGCGCCGCCCAGGAGCGGGTGATCCGCCGCGCCCTGGCCGACGCCGGACTCACCCCGGCCGAGGTCGACGCCGTCGAGGGCCACGGCACCGGCACCCGGCTCGGCGACCCGATCGAGGCGCAGGCCCTGCAAGCCGTCTACGGCGCGGACCGCCCGGCCAGGCGAGCGCTGCTGCTCGGCTCGGTCAAGTCCAACCTCGGGCACGCCACGGCCGCCGCCGGGATCGGCGGGGTGATCAAGACGGTGCAGGCGCTGCGCCACGGCGTGCTGCCCGCCACGCTCCACGTGGACGCGCCGACGCCGCTGGTCGACTGGCGGGCGGCCGGGGTCGAGCTGCTCACCGAGCAGCGCCCCTGGCCGCGGACCGACGGCCCGCGCCGGGCCGGCGTCTCGGCCTTCGGGGTGAGCGGGACCAACGCCCACCTGGTGCTGGAACAGGCACCGGAGGAGGACCCCGAGCCGGACCCCGACGGACTCCCCGCCGTGCCCTGGCTGCTCTCCGCCGCCACGCCCACCGCGCTGCGCGCCCAGGCCGTCCGGTTGCTGGCGCACCTGGAGCGGCACCCCGACACCCCGCCCCGCGCCGTCGCCGAGGCCCTGGCCGGGCGGCCCGCGCTCAAGCACCGGGCGGCCGTGGTGGGCGCCGACCGGGACGAGCTGACGAGCCGTCTGCGGGCACTCGCCGACGAAGCACCCGTGACGTCGGTGGCGTCCGTGACGTCCGGGGCGCCCGTACGGCCCGGCCGGCTCGCCTTCCTCTTCCCCGGCCACGGGTCCCAGCGGCCGGAGCAGGGGCGGGAGCTGTACCGGGCGTTCCCGGCCTTCGCGACGGCCTTCGACGAGGTCGGCGCCGCACTGGACCCGCACCTGCCCGTGCCGCTCGCCGCCGTCCTGGCCGGCGGGGGAGAGCTGGAGCGCTTCGGCTACGCGCAGGCGGCGGTGTTCGCCTTCGAGGTGGCGCTGTTCCGGCTGCTGGAGTCCTTCGGGGTACGGCCCGACGAGGCACTCGGCCGGGGAACTCGCGGCCGCCCATGTCGCCGGAGTGCTGTCGCTGCCGGACGCCGCGACCGTCCTCGCCGTCCGGGGCCAGCTGGTCGAGGCGCTGCCCGCCGACGCGGCGGTGGTCGCCCTGGAGGTCTCCGAGGCCGAGGCGGTCGACCTGCTGGCCCGGCACGGCCGCCGGGTCTCGTTGGCGGCCGTGAACGGTCCCGCCTCGGTGGTGGTGTCCGGCGAGGCCGACCCGGTGGGCGCCGTCGCCGCCGAGGCCGAACAGCGCGGCCGCCGCACCCGCCGCCTGGCGATCAGCCGGGCCGTGCACTCCGCCGGAC
>NZ_JBHZCY010000199.1:0-11191 GCF_042786665.1 Kitasatospora sp. NPDC059146
GGGCCCCTCCGGTGCACCGGAGGGGGCCTCTGCGCGTCCGACCGGCCGTCAGCCGCCCCGAGCCGAAGGGGCGCGCCGGTGCCGAAAGGGAGAAGCGAGGGAGCGAGGAACGAGCGAGGGAGCGCCGACCGTCGGCACCGGGTCGGAGCGCCCCGGAGGCGAGGGGCGACCAACACAGCAACGCCGAAGACCGGTCCGGCGCCCAGGGGCGTCAGGACCGGTCAGGCGAAGCTGCGGTTACGAGCGGCGGGAGGCCTGCGACGGCCCGGTGCCCGGCTCGCTGTCGTCCTCGTCGTCGAGGTCGGCGTAGCGGGCGGCGTACTCCGCGTACGGGTCGTCGTCCTCCACCTCCTCGATCGGCTCAGGGTCGATCGGAGCGGTGGACGGCGATGCGCCCAGCTCGTTGGACAGACGGTTAGCATCGAACCCGCCGCTGTTGTACTTCAGCTCGCGGGCGACCTTCGTCTGCTTGGCCTTGGCCCGGCCGCGCCCCATGGGTCGACCCCCTCAACGATGGGGCTCACGGCCCCGAGTCTGACACGTGTTCATGATCAGGACCGGCCTGCCCGAATGGGAGGACCGTCCCTTGGAGCATTAACGGTACCTGTTTCCGCCGCTGGACGGTACGTCGTGGTTGTGACGTGGCGCGCACTGACCGCACCCGAGACCAGGTCTTCCCAGGTCAGGGGAGGTTTTGCGGCGATTTGCACGCTGTCCAGAGGTGTCTCGGGTCCGTCGTTCCAGGACTGATTATCCCCCCTACGGGGGCGTTGGATCACCTGATCGGACGCAGAAGTGAGAATCCGGTTCCACATCGTGATGCGCGGGGGGCCGGAGGTGGCGGCCCCCCGCGCATCAGGCGCCCGGGAGGGATCCGGAGGGGGTCCGGGCGGAGCCGGACCGGCCCGCCGGATCAGCCGCGGCGCGAGCCCGGCAGCAGGACCGTGCGCAGCGCGCTGATCTCGCGCATCCGCTTCTCGGCCAGGCGGTCCGCGGCGACGGCCGGCGGGATGCCGTCGGAGGCGGCCCGGGTGAAGATCTCCAGGGTGGTGTCGAAGATCTTGGTGGCCTTGTTCTTGGCCCGCTCGAAGTTGAAGCCGTCGATCTCGTCGGCGACCTGGATCACGCCGCCGGAGTTCACCAGGTAGTCGGGGGCGTAGAGGATGCCGCGGTCGGCCAGGTCCTTCTCGACGCCCGGGTGGGACAGCTGGTTGTTGGCCGCACCGCAGACGATCGAGGTGCCGAACCCGCCGAGCGCGGCGACCACGTCGTCGGTCAGCGCGCCGCCGAGGGCGCACGGGGCGTAGACGTCCAGCTCGGCCCGGAGCAGGGCGGCGGTGTCGGCGACCACCTCCACCTCGGGGTGGGCGGCGCGCACCCGGTTGACGGCCGCCTCGAACGGGTCGGTGACGACGACGGTGGCGCCGTCCGCGACCAGGTGGCCGACCAGGTAGTGGCCGACCTTGCCGACGCCCGCGACGCCGACCCGCTTGCCGCGCAGGGTCGGCTGGCCCCAGCGGGCCTGGGCGCTGGCGCGCATGCCCTGGAAGACGCCGAAGGCGGTCAGGATGGAGGAGTCGCCGGCGCCGCCGTGCTCGGGCGAGCGGCCGGTCACGAACTCGGTCTCGCGCGCGACGACGTCCATGTCCTGGACGTAGGTGCCCACGTCGCAGGCGGTGATGTAGCGGCCGCGCAGCGACTCGACGAAGCGGCCGTAGGCGCGGAGCATCGCCTCGTTCTTGTCCTTGTTCGGGTCGCCGATGATGACGGCCTTGCCGCCGCCGAGGTCGAGCCCGGCCAGCGCGTTCTTGTAGGACATGCCGCGGGACAGGTTCAGCGCGTCCTCCAGGGCCGCCTCCTCGGAGGCGTACGGGAAGAAGCGGGTGCCGCCGAGGGCGGGGCCGAGCGCGGTGGAGTGGATGGCGATGATCGCCTTGAGACCGGAGCTGCGGTCGTGGCAGAGGACGACCTGCTCGTGGCCGTCGCCGGGGGCGCCGTCCTGCTCGGTCCGGAAGATCCTGCTGAGCACACCGGGTGCGGGGTGCGTGGCGGGGGTCTGTACGTCGGTCACTGTGGTGACTCCAGTATCGAGGGCCCGCTGCTGTGGTGCGGGCGTCTGGGGCGAAAGCGTAGTCG
Organism: Kitasatospora sp. NPDC059146; assembly: GCF_042786665.1. Lineage (NCBI taxonomy): Bacteria > Bacillati > Actinomycetota > Actinomycetes > Kitasatosporales > Streptomycetaceae > Kitasatospora > Kitasatospora sp. NPDC059146. Next base: position 2,137 of record NZ_JBHZCY010000199.1, read on the forward strand.
CGCGCGCGGGCCCGACCGGCCCTCTTGTCCGAGCTTGTGCCCATTGTCCGAGGAGTGAGACGCGAGGGGGCCGGAGTCCGGGCGCGAACGGTTCGGGGTCGCGCCCTCCCGGGGCCGGGCGGCGCGTGCGACCATGCAGGACGTGACCGTCGTGCGCACCTCCGTACTGCCGCCCTACGCGGCCCACCTGCGGGTCTACGAGCCGCTGGCGGCCTATCCGGAGCCCGAGCGGGCGCACTGGCAGGCCTACGCCGCGGAGCACGGGCCGGACGCCGCCGCGGCGGAGCAGTCGGTCGCGGCGGCGGTGCTGGAGGAGCAGCGGGCCGCCCTGGTGGAGCTGGCCGCCCGCACGCCCCGGGCGCTGCCGGAGCAGGAGAGCGGCCGGGCGTACCTGCGGACCGTGGACGGCGTACTGTACGTGTGCCCGTGGGCGACCAGGCTGCGCAGTTGGCAGGCGCTGGAGGAGCTGCGGGCGGGGGCCCCGGTGGCGCTGGTGGACACCGCGGTGCCGCCGGTGACCCGGGCGGCCGCCGAGGCGGACCGGGAGCGCTGGCTGGCCGGGCACCCGGACGCCCGGCCGTGGATCCTCACCAGCCGGTGGGAGGTCCCGGTGCGCTGGTTCCTGCCGTTCGGGGACGAGGACCGGTGCTTCGTTCCGGGGGGAGCGGGCACGGAGGAGGGGGAGCGGGGGAGGCCGGCGGCGCTGTTCTACCTGGTGCCGATGGCCCAGGCGCGGCGCCGGGTGGCACGGGCCTACCGGGCGCTGCGCGAGGCGGTGCCGGACGGGGAGCTGGTGCGCGGGGCGGAGCGGGTCGGGCGGTGGCTGGAGGAGTTCCATCCGCGCTCGCTGGTGGAGCTGGACTACGGGGGGCTGGTGCATCTGCTGGGGCCGGAGCGGTTGTTGGCGGACCGTTCGGCGGGGGAGCTGGAGGACGGGCTGCGCGCGCTGCGGGCCGGGGACACCGCGGAGGCGCTGCGGGCGTACGGGGAGCTGACGGGGCGGTGGCAGCGGGTGCTGGCGCTGCGGCACGCGAACTGACGTCGGACCTCCCGTGTATGACTGTCAGAGGTCTTTGGTCCACAACGGTGCCGACCAAGGTCCCGGTTCGGGTCAATAGCTGTCGAACGTGACACTACTCACCGTTGACGCGAACTAACCCCTATGTGCAAAAATGGGACAACCAGCCCAACTTCACGTGAGCGTGCCCACTTTTGGGTGGTTCTGGAGTCGATGCGTGCTTTACGGGGAAACGGAGGGTCTGGTCCCCTCGTAACCGGACGTCACGGCCGTGTGACTGTCCGTTATGGGGTGGTCCATCGCCATCCGTCGGCCTTGAACCCGTGAGGGGTCAATTTTGGCGGTTTGGTCGATAGGGCTGGACGGATGGTGTAGTTGTAGACACCAGGACAAGCCGTTCGTCCTATAACCGACTCGGCCCGTCTATGCCATTTCGGGCATCGCGGGCCAAGGTGCAGAATTTGAAGGATAGAACCGCCCTGGTTCGGTTCTCCCGAGGAGGCCGCTCATGACCGCTCGTACCCCTGATGCTGAGCCGCTGCTGACGCCGGCAGAGGTTGCCACCATGTTCCGCGTGGACCCGAAGACGGTCACCCGCTGGGCCAAGGCCGGCAAGCTCACGTCGATCCGCACGCTCGGCGGTCACCGCCGCTACCGTGAGGCGGAGGTGCGCGCTCTGCTGGCGGGGATTCCCGCTCAGCGCACTGAGGCCTGATAGGCCAAAGGCTCTTTCGAAGGGGCCGCTTACCGGACTCCGCCGGGTCCGGTAAGCGGCCCCTTTGTCATACCCGGCGACGGCCCCCCAACGGTCGGAATGCTGAACTCCGGATAACGATTCGGTGCGCATGGTGCGGGGGGGATTTACAGTGAATAACAGTGCAATTTTACATATTAAATTAGTGGAGTCCGGAACGGGTCGTTTCGAGGGCGGTTTCACGGGGGTGCGGGTGACGACCGTCACGCGTTCAACCACTTGTGGTCCGGATCCGGTGCGGAGTAAGGGCCGTACGGCCAAACGCGAGAGGCCCGGAACCTTGACGATTCCGGGCCTCTCGCACTGCGGCGATCCTGACGGGACTTGAACCCGCGACCTCCACCTTGACAGGGTGGCGAGCTAACCAACTGCTCCACAGGACCAGAGTGTTCTGATCTCGTTCACCCGCTTGCCGCGCTGCGAACAAGACAGACTGTAGCCCATGGTGGGCCCCCAGGTCGAACTGGCTCCTGAGGGCCCCACGGCGCACCCGCAGCTCAGCGGTGCCGCCCGGGTCACAGCGTGGCCCGGGCCGCCTCCATCGCCTTGGTGATCCGCTTCTCCGAGACCGGGCTCGGCGTGCCCAGCCCCTGGGCGAAGAAGCTGACCCGCAGCTCCTCGATCATCCAGCGGATCGCCAGCACCTCCGCGGAGGGCTGCTGCCCGGCCGGCACGGCGGCCAGCAGCTCCCCGTACGCCTGCTGCACCTGCTGGACCTTCAGTAGCTGCTGGGCGTCCCGCTGCGGGTGGTTGGGCAGCGCCTCCAGCCGGCGGTCCACCGCCAGCAGGTAGCGCTTGAGGTCGGGCAGCCGCTGCCAGCCGGTGGCGGTCACGAAGCCCGGGTGCACCAGCGAGGCCAGGTGCAGCCGGACGTCGTTCACCGCGTTCAGCAGCACCGGGCTGCTCACCGACTTCAACCGGGTCGAGGCCTTGTGGAAGGCGATCAGCGCGGTGGCCGTCTTGAGCGTGGTGTCCGCGGACAGGTCGTACAGGTCCGTCCGCACCTTGTCGTGCAGCTTGGCGAAGGCCGCCTCGTCCCAGGCCGGGCCGCCGGACAGCGTCATCAGCCGGTCCGTCGCGGCGGCGACCACGTCCTCGAACAGGGCGGCGATCGAGCCGTGCGGGCTGTGCGAGAGCGCCAGCTTGGCCTGGTTGCCCAGCCGGCCCTGGATCGACTTGGCCGGGGAGGTGGTGGTCAGCATCAGCAGCCGGCGGGTGCCCGCCCACATCGCCTGCGCCTGCGCCGGCGGGGTGTCGAACAGCTTCACGCCGACCGTGGCGCCCTCGTCCACCAGCGCCGGGTAGGCGCGCAGCGAGTGGCCGCGGGAGCGCTGCTCGAAGGTGCGCTGGAGCACCGGCAGCCCGGCCGGCCAGGCGGTCAGCCCGCTCTGCTCGATGCCCTGCCCGGAGGCGGCCGAGGAGAGCGTCTCCTTGAGCTTGGGCTTGAGCCTCAGCCGCAGCTCCTCCAGGTCCTTGGACTCGGCCAGCCGGCGCTTCCCGTCCACCACCCGGAAGGTCACCTTGAGGTGCTCCGGGACCCGCTCGTCGTCCCAGGCCTCCGGGGGCACCGTGACGGCCGTCAGGCGCTTGAGGGCGTGCTCCAAGGACGGCAGCAGCGGTTCCTGGCGGTCCTTCACCGCGCGCAGCGCCGCCCGGGCGAAGTCCGGGGCCGGCACGAAGTTGCGCCGGATCGCCTTCGGCAGCGACTTGATGTACGCGGTGACCAGCTCCTCCCGCAGACCGGGGATCTGCCAGTCGAAGCCCTCCGCGGTGACCTGGTTGAGCACCGGCAGCGGGATGTGGACGGTCACGCCGTCCGCGTCGCTGCCCGGCTCGAACTGGTAGGTCAGCCGGAAGCGCAGCTTGCCCTGCTGCCAGTGGTCCGGGTAGTCGGCCTCGGTGACGCCGTCCGCGGCGTCGTTGATCAGCATCGACTTCTCGAAGTTCAGCAGGTCCGGCTGCTCGTGCCGGGCCTTCTTCCACCAGGAGTCGAAGTGCCGGGTGGAGACGACCTCCTCGGGCAGCCGGGCGTCGTAGAAGTCGAACAGGGTCTGGTCGTCCACCATGATGTCCCGGCGGCGGGCCCGGTTCTCCAGCTCCTCGACCTCGCCGAGCAGCTTGCGGTTCTCGGCGAAGAACCTGTGGTGGGTCTCCCAGTCGCCCTCGACCAGCGCGTTGCGGATGAACAGCTCGCGACAGAGCTCCGGGTCGATCCGGCCGTAGTTGATCTTCCGCTGGGCGACGATCGGCACCCCGTAGAGGGTCACCTTCTCGTAGGCCAGCACGGCACCGGACTTCTTCTCCCAGTGCGGCTCGCTGTAGCTGCGCTTGATCAGGTGCCCGGCCAGCGGCTCGACCCACTCGGGCTCGATCTTCGCGTTGATCCGGGCCCACAGCCGGGAGGTCTCCACCAGCTCGGCCGACATCAGCCAGCGCGGCGGCTTCTTGAACAGGCCGGAGCCCGGGAAGACCGCGAAACGGGCGCCGCGGGCGCCGCCGTACTCGCGCTTCTCCACGTCGAACAGGCCGATGTGGGAGAGCAGTCCGGCCAGCAGCGACTGGTGGATCCGGTCCGCGTCCGGCTCGGCGTCGGGATGCGGCTCCTCGATCGTCACGCCCAACTGCTTCGCCACGGTGCGCAGCTGGGTGTAGACGTCCTGCCACTCCCGTATCCGCAGGTAGTTGAGGAACTCGGACTTGCACATCCGGCGGAAGGCCGAGGAGGAGAGCTCCTTCTGCTGCTCCCGGACGTAGCGCCACATCGCCAGGTAGGACAGGAAGTCGGAGGTCTCCGAGGTGAACCGGCGGTGCCGTTCGTCGGCGGCCTGGCGCTTCTCGGCCGGGCGCTCGCGCGGGTCCTGGATGGACAGCGCGGCGGCGATCACCATGACGTCCCGGACGCAGCCGTTCCGGTCCGCCTCCAGCACCATGCGGGCCATCCGCGGGTCGACCGGGAGCTGGGCCAGCTTGCGGCCGAGCGCGGTCAGCCGCTTGCGCGGGTCCTTCTCCTCCGGGTCCAGCGCGCCCAGTTCGTGCAGCAGGTGGACGCCGTCCTTGATGTTGCGCGAGTCCGGCGGGTCCAGGAACGGGAAGGCGGAGATGTCGCCCAGGCCCGCCGCGGTCATCTGCAGGATCACCGAGGCCAGGTTGGTGCGCAGGATCTCGGCGTCGGTGAACTCCGGGCGGGAGAGGAAGTCCTCCTCCGAGTAGAGCCGGATGCAGATGCCGTCCGAGGTGCGGCCGCAGCGGCCCTTGCGCTGGTTGGCGCTGGCCTGGCTGATCGCCTCGATCGGCAGCCGCTGCACCTTGGTGCGGTGGCTGTAGCGGGAGATCCGGGCGTTGCCCGGGTCGATCACGTACTTGATGCCGGGGACGGTCAGCGAGGTCTCGGCCACGTTGGTGGCCAGCACGATCCGGCGGCTGCTGGAGCGCTGGAACACCCGGTGCTGCTCGGCCGAACTGAGCCGGGCGTACAGCGGGAGGATCTCGGTGCCGCGCAGTTTCAGCTTGGTGAGGGCGTCGGCGGTGTCGCGGATCTCGCGCTCGCCGGAGAGGAAGACCAGGATGTCGCCCGGGCCCTCGTCCTGGAGCTCCTGGGCGGCCTCGCAGATCGCCTGGATCTGGTCGCGGTCGCGGTCCGCCTCGTCGGCCTCGTCGTCGCCGTCGTCCAGGACGGGGCGGTAGCGGACCTCGACCGGGTAGGTGCGGCCGGACACCTCGATCACCGGGGCGTCGCCGAAGTGCCGGGCGAAGCGCTCCGGGTCGATGGTCGCGGAGGTGATCACGACCTTGAGGTCGGGGCGGCGGGGGAGCAGCTGCTTGAGGTAGCCGAGCAGGAAGTCGATGTTGAGGCTGCGTTCGTGCGCCTCGTCGATGATCAGGGTGTCGTACTGGCGCAGGTCCCGGTCGGTCTGGATCTCCGCCAGCAGGATGCCGTCCGTCATCAGCTTGACCAGGGTGTCCCGGCCGACCTGGTCGGTGAACCGGACCTTCCAGCCGACCGCCTCGCCGAGCGGGGTGTCCAGCTCCTCCGCGACGCGCTCCGCCACCGTGCGGGCGGCGATCCGGCGCGGCTGGGTGTGGCCGACCAGGCCGCGGACGCCGCGGCCCAGCTCCAGGCAGATCTTCGGGATCTGGGTGGTCTTGCCGGAACCGGTCTCACCGGCGACGATCACCACCTGGTGGTCCCGGATCGCCGCCAGGATGTCGTCCTTCTTCTGGCTGACCGGGAGCTCGGCGGGATAGGTGATCTTCGGCACGGCGGCCCGGCGCTGCTCGACCAGCAGCTCGGCGCGGTCGATCTCGGCGGCGATCTCGGCGGCGACCTGCTGACGGGCCTCCGGCTTGCGGACCCGGCGGGCCCCCTCCAGCCGGCGCCCGATCCGCACCTCGTCGCGAAGGGTCAGCTCGGGCAGGCGGGCGGCCAGCTCACCGATTCCGGGACCCTCGGCGGGAACGGAGGCGGACTGGACTGCGGGAGAACTCACTGCGGGCATCCCTCTAGGTTCGCAAGGAGGCACGGCGGAGCGCACCTCGGTTTTCGAGCCCCTCCAGTGTCACAGCCGCCGGTGCCCAATCGCGAACGCCGGGCGCCCCGGTCGCGCGGGCCGCGCGGAACGCGTCCGGCGGGCCGGGCGGAACGCCTTCGACGGGCCGGGCAACGATCCACGGCGGTTCCGGACTCTGGAGGGGGAGGAGGTGCTCATGGGAGCCCACGAGACCGCACGGGACGAGGAGTTCCGGGCGTTCACCGGCAGTGCGTGGTCACGGCTGCTGCGGACGGCCTACCTGCTGGCGGGGGACCGGCACGGCGCCGAGGACCTGGTCCAGCAGGCGCTGGAACGGGCCTACGTGCACTGGAACAAGGTCCGGGCGGCCGACGACCCGAACGCCTACGTGCGCCGCATCCTGATCAACGAGCACGCCCGGCGGTACCGGCGCAGACCGGTCGAGTACCTGGTCGAGGCCTTCCCCGACCGGCCCGCCCCGGCCGGCCCCGACCCGGACGACCGGGCCGTGCTGCTCGGCGCCCTCGCCGCCCTGCCGCCGCGCCAGCGGGAGGCCGTCGTCCTGCGGTACTGGGAGGACCTCAGCGAGTCCCAGACCGCGGCCGCGATGAACTGCTCGGTCGGCACGGTGAAGAGCCAGGCCGCCCGGGGGCTGGCCAAACTGCGGGAGTCCTCCTCACTCAACGGACTGGCCAGCATCGGAGGTAGCAGCAGATGAGCACGGAGTCCATGCCCGGGGACGAGGACGTGGAGGCGGCCGAGGCCGTGGTCTCGTGGGAGCTGGGCGAGCTGGCCGACAGCGTCGAGGCCGGGCCGGTGCCGTACGACCGGCTGCTGGCCGGCGGGCGGCGGCGGCTGCGGCGGCGCCGGCTGCTGACCGGGGCGGCGGTCGCCGGGCTGGTCGTCGCGGTCGGCGGGGCGGGGACGCTGATCGGCGGCCCGGGCACGGTGTTCGGCGGGTACGGGCGGGGCGCCGGCAGCGCCTCGGTGGCGGCGGTCCCGCCGGCGGCCGTCTCCCCGGCGGCTCCGGGCGCCCCGTCGGCGCCGGAGCTGCCGGGGCCCGGGGTGGCCCCGGTGTCCCCGACGGTCTCCTCGGCCGGAGCCGCCCCGACGGCCTCCGCGACGCCCTCGCCGTCCCGGCCGGCCCGGGACCCGTTCTCGCCGCTGCGGGTCAAGATCAACGAAGGCACGGTGAGCGGCCACGCCCTGGAAGCCTGGATCGCCCTGTGGCCGGCCGCGCCCACCGCGGCGGACGGCCTGGCCCAGGCCCGGCTGATCCAGCAGGAGCGGAGAACCGTCGACCCGCGCCTGCCGGACGACCCCCAGGGGGGCGGCCTCCAGCCCTGGACCCCGAACACCGACCGGGCCGAGGTCTATCTGACCGTGGACGGCAAACGGCAGCCGGGCGACTTCGTCGACCCGGTTCCCGGCCCGGGCGGGACGGCGCAGGACGATCAGGGTGCCGTGATCGGCAGCCGCGGGCTCAACCGCGTCGTCGACACGGGGGGCAGCCCGCAGATGGTGGTCGTCAAGGCCCGGCCCGAGGTCGAGAGGGTCGTGGTCAAGTGGGAGAGCGGCATGGTCATCGAGACGGAGCCGGTGGCGGTCGGCGACTCCCCGGTCCGCTGGTACGCCGTCATCCGCATCCCGGCACCCGGCAACAACACCGTCGTCTCCTACGCGGCCGACGGATCGGTGCTGCGGACCCAGAAGGCCTGGTGGTGAGCGGGGCCGGAGCTCAGGGCTGGAGCGCGGCCTCGTCGGCGTCCGGGAGCCAGTCCCGGGCCGGGTCGTACTCCAGCCACCGGCTGCGGGCCGCCTCCGCGGTGAACGCCCCCAGCAGGAAGTCCAGTTGGCGGCCCCGGTCGGCGTCCCGGTCGGAGCGCCAGAGCAGCGACCAGGCGTAGAGGGGGGTCGGGCCGGCCAGGGGAACGGTCCGCACGCCCGGGCGGCCGGGCAGCGGGCCGTCGGCCGGCACCAGCGAGAAGCAGGTCGGATCCGCGGCGACCTGGTCCAGGAAGTGCTCCAGGCCGAGGTTGGTCGAACCGACCCGGCCGTCGATGCCGAACCGGGTGGCGAAACGGGTCAGGAAGTCCAGGCGGTCCACCGCCGCCGGGTAGCGCAGCACGCTGCCGCGCAGATCCGTCGGGGCCAGGGCGTCGCGGCCCGCCAGCGGATGGTCGGCGCTCAGCAGGGCGTCCACCGGCTCCAGGCGGACCAGGCGGTGCGTCAGACCGGCATCGGTGCCGCCGGGGAGGGCGTGCACCCGGCCGAACCCGGCATCCGACTCGCCGCGCAGCACCGCGGCCGCCACGGAGGGCAGGTCGCGGCCGGGCACCGGCTCCACCTCCAGGCCCGGCGCCGCGTCCACCGCCTGGGCGAGGGTGCGCATCGGGGCGTACAGGTGGCCCCACACGTCGATCCGCAGGGGCCGCCCGGCACCTGCCACCGCCGCCACGGCCCGCTCTCCCTGGGACAGCAGGCGGCGGGCGGGCTCCAGGAACCGGGTGCCCGGTGCGGTCAGGGTCACCCCGCGGGCGCCGCGTTCCAGCAGGCGGACGCCGAGGGCGGCCTCCAGGCGGGCCACCCGCTTCGACAGGCCCTGCTGGGTGATGCCCAGGCGGCCGGCGGCGCGGCCGAAGTGGAGTTCTTCGGCGGTTGCGGTGAAGGCTCTTACCTGTGCCAGATCCAGATCCACCTCGGCACCCTAGCGGGTGCCGTTGTGGGGGGTGGAGGCCGCTGCGCGGGGCTGTTGGTGGGTGGGGGGCTTTCGGG
>NZ_JBHZCY010000200.1:0-11091 GCF_042786665.1 Kitasatospora sp. NPDC059146
CACGGCGCCCTGCGCGTGCACCTCGAAGGACATGCCGTAGTCGTTTCCGCAAACCTCGCAACGTGCCATGCACCACAGGGTGGGACGCGGGAGCTGCGGTGTCCGGGTCCACCTGGTCGGGCTTGCCGAGCTGCCGGACGCCGAAGCCCTTCGCGTGGATCACCTTGTCCTGGTACACCACGGCGACCGCCACCCCGGGGACGCCGGTCTTCGCCATGGCGTCCTGCACGTAGCCGTCGATCCGGCCCACGGCGGAGTTCACCTGCTGGTCCGTCAGCTGCGGCGCCGGCTGGGCGGGCGGCGCGGTGGCCGGGGCGGAGGAGGGCGCGGCGGAGGGGGACTGCGTGGGCGCGGCCTCGGGGTCGGTGGCGGCCGCCGAGGTGCACCCGGCGAGCAGCGGGCCGCTCAGCAGCAGGGCCGCCAGCGCCGGTGCGCCCACGGCCCGGCCGGGGCCGTGGGCGGTGCGGCGGGCTGCGTGGTCGCCTGCGTGGCGGGCTGCGCCGTGACGATCCATCGGGGTCCTCCCTCGTCAAGGCGGCGCGGCTCCAGGTCCGTCGGTGCCGCCGTCCGCCGTACGGCGGGAGTGTGAACGGCTCCACGCGCCCCAGGCGGCCGCCGCGCGCTGTCCCCCACGGAATCCACCCGTCCGGCGGCGGGCTGCGGCACAGCACCGGAAGCTCCGGGCCGCCGAGGGTCTGGTCACGCGTGCCCGGGCCTGCCAAGCTCTCAGGCGCCAACTGGCCCGAACGATCAGGAGAACGACGGATGCGACTGCTCGGACCGATACGGTCCCTGTCCCGCTGGCTCACGGTGGCGGCGCTGATCCTGGGCGGCCTGACCCTCGCGGTCGCCCCGGCCGCCCAGGCGGCCCAGCCCGCCCGGACCGTACCGGCCTCGCAGACCTCGCAGGCCTCGCAGACCTCGCAGGCCTCGCCGCAGGCCGCCGGCACGACGACGATCTGCGGCTACACCCCGGTGCCCACCGGCTGGGTGATCGTCAGTGAGCAGTGGTCCGGGTGCAGCGGCTACGGGCTGTTCACCATCGCCGACGCCTCGGCCCTGACCTCCGTCCAGGCCTGCTCGAACGGGCCGGTCCCGAGCGGCTGGGTGATTACCGCGATGCAGAGCGGTGCCGGCACCTGCGGGAGCTACCCGCTGTACTCGCTGCTCAAGGTCACCACCCAGACCGTCCTCCAGGACTGCGGGCAGTCCCCGATCCCGCCGGGCTGGGTGATCACCGCGATCCAGACCGTCTTCCCGGCCTGCGGCACCTACAGCACGTACACCCTCGTCCCGCTGGGCGACCGGACCAATGTCCAGGCCTGCGGCAACTGGCCCGTGCCCACGGGGTGGGTGATCACCGCGATGCAGAACGGCGCGGGCTGCGGCAACTACCCGCTGTACTCGCTGCTCAAGGTCACCACCCAGACCACCCTCCAGGACTGCGGACAGTCCGCCCTCCCCAGCGGCTGGGTGATCACCGCCATCCAGACCACCTCCGCCGCCTGCGGCACCTACGGGACGTACACCATCGTCCAGTTGTCGAACCAGAGCAGCATCCAGGCCTGCGGCAACTCGCCCGTGCCCACCGGCTGGGTGATCACCTCGACCCAGAACGGCGCGGGCTGCGGCAACTACCCGCTGTACTCGCTGCTCAAGGTCACCACCCAGACCACCCTCCAGGACTGCGCGCAGTCCGCCGTCCCGGCGGGCTGGGTGATCACCGCGATCCAGAGCAACTCCTCACTCTGCGGCACCTACGGGACGTACACCATCGTCAAGGTCACCGACCAGACCAGCATGCAGGTCTGCGGGCCCTCCACGATCCCGGCCGGCTGGGTCGTCAGCCGGCAGGGCTCCGGCGCCCAGTGCGGCGTCTACGTCGTCTACACCATCACCAAGTCGGCCTGATCCGACCGCAGTTCGGACTCCCTCCTGCCCCGTCCGGGGCAGGAGGTTCACCACCGGATGCCGGCCGCCACCGGCAGGTGGTCGCTGCCGTCGTCCGGCAGGACCCGGGAGTAGGTCGCCGTCACTCCGCGCAGCAGGATCTGGTCGATCCGCACCATCGGGAAGGAGGCCGGGTAGCTGAATCCGAAGCCGTCCCCGGCCGTGTCCTGGGCCGAGCGCATCCCGGCGGTGAGGCCGGCGAGCGCGCGGTCGTCCAGGGTGCCGTTCAGGTCGCCGAGCAGCAGCGCCCGCTCGCTCCGGTCGGCGGCGAGGGAGCGGCCGAGGGCCTGCACGCCGATGTCGCGGGAGGCCGTCCAGAAGCCGGTGGCGGGGGTCACCCGGACGGACCCCAGATGCGCCACGTAGACGGTCAGCGGCCCCCGGGCGGTGGTCACCGTGGTGCGCAGCGCCCGGTTCTCAGCCAGGTCGCGGGCGGCCGGCGCGCGCTCCGCCAGCGGGCCGTAGTCCATCACGTCGATCGGCTCGGCCCCGCCCAGCGGCAGCCTGCTCCAGAGGCCGACGGTGCCCAGCACCACGTGGTACGGGTACGCCGCCGCCAGCCCCTGCTCGTACACGTCCGCCGCCTGTGGGGTGAGCTCGACCAGGGCCAGCAGGTCCGCGCCGGAGCCGGCCAGGTGGCGTGCGGTGGCGTCCGGGTCCGGGTTGTCGGCGTTCACGTTCTGCTCGGCCACGGTGAGGTCGCCGCCCGGGCGGGACTTGTCAAGGAGCAGGCCGCCGAAGAGGTTCAGCCACGCCGCGACCGGGAGCAGCAGCGCCAGCACGGCGGCGGCGGACCGCCGCCACCACGCGGCGGCCAGCAGCAGCGGGACGAACAGGCCGAACCACGGCAGGAGGTTCTCCACCAGGCTGCCGAGGTGCCACCCGGCGTTCGGGACCTGCGCGTGCAGCAGCAGGAGCAGGCCGAGCAGCAGCGCCAGCGCGGTGAGGACCGGCCCGCGCTGCCAGGGCTCCGGCCGGGCGGCGGCGCGGAGCACCCGGAGCACCCGGAGCACCCGGAGCGGCGCCGCGCGCCGGGCGCCGGGCTTCCCCGGTCCTGCGGTCGGCTCCCCGGGTCCTGCGGTCGGCTCCGGCGTCCGCTCCGGCGTCCGCTCCGCACGGTCGTGCGCGGCCGTTCTCGTCCTGCCCTGCTCGTGGTTCATGCCGCCAGTCAACGCAACGGTCCGTTGCCCCGGCGTATGCGTTTTCCGATACGCGGACGATAGGTGCGGGCTCGTAGCATCGGGGGATGCGAGTGCTGATCGTCGAGGACGAGCTCTACCTGGCCGAGGCCATCCGGGACGGTCTGCGGCTGGAGGCGATCGCGGCCGACATCGCGGGGGACGGGGACACCGCGCTGGAGCTGCTCGCCGTCAACGCCTACGACATCGCCGTCCTCGACCGGGACGTCCCCGGGACCTCCGGGGACGAGATCGCCCGGCGCATCGTCGCCTCCGGCAGCGGCCAGCCGATCCTGATGCTCACCGCGGCCGACCGGCTCGACCAAAAGGCCTCCGGGTTCGAACTGGGCGCCGACGACTACCTCACCAAGCCCTTCGAGCTGCGCGAACTCGCGCTCCGGCTCCGGGCCCTGGACCGCAGGCGCGGCCACAGCAGGCCGCCGGTGCGGGAGCTCGCGGGCCTGCGGGTGGACCCGTTCCGGCGCGAGGTCCACCGGGACGGCCGGTTCGTCGCACTGACCAGGAAGCAGTTCGCCGTGCTCGACGTCCTGGTCGCCGCGGAGGGCGGCGTGGTCAGCTCCGAGGAGCTGCTCGAACGGGCCTGGGACGAGAACGCCGACCCGTTGACGAACGCCGTGCGGATCACCGTCTCGGCCCTGCGCAAGCGGCTCGGCGAGCCGTGGATCATCGCCACTGTGCCGGGCGTCGGCTACCGCATCGACGCGCCGCCGCCCGGCTCCGGCACCGGCTCCGCATCCGGCTCCCGCTCCGGGCCCGAGGGCGGCGGGCCGCGTGGGTAGGGCGCCCGGGACGAGCGTCCGGCTGAAACTCACCCTCAGCTACGCCGGGTTCCTGATGGTCGCCGCGGTCCTGCTGCTCACCGCGGTCTGGCTGTTCCTGCTCCGCTACGTCCCCGACCGGGCGTTCCTCATCCCCGGCTCCACCGACCTCCCGACCCGCGGGGTGTTCCCGGTCCGCTCCAACCTGCTGCGCGTCTTCGCCCCGCGGGCCGCCCTGGTGCTGGCGTTCCTGCTGGTGTTCGGCCTGGTCGGCGGGTGGATCCTGGCCGGCCGGGTCCTGGCTCCGCTGAGCCGCATCACCGCCGCCACCAGGCTGGCCTCGACCGGATCGCTCGCCCACCGGATCCGGCTGCCGGGCCGCGCGGACGAGTTCCGCGAGCTCGCCGACGCCTTCGACACCATGCTGGACCGGCTCGAAGCCCACGTCGGCGCGCAGCAGCGGTTCGCCGCCAACGCCTCGCACGAGCTGCGCACCCCGCTGGCCACCTCCAAGGCGCTCCTCGACGTCGCCCGGAGCGATCCCGACCGGGACCCCGGCGTGGTCATCGACCGCCTCCACGTCGTCAACGCCCGGGCGATCGAACTCACCGAGGCGCTGCTCCTGCTCAGCCGGGCCGGCCAGCGCTCCTACACCCGGGAACCGGTCGACCTGTCCCTGCTGGCGGAGGAGGCGGCCGAGACCCTGCTGCCGCTCGCGGAACGGCACGGCGTCACCGTGGAGACCTCCGGCGCCGCCGCCCCCACCACCGGCTCCCCGGCGCTCCTGCTCCAGCTGACCGTGAACCTGGTGCACAACGCGATCGTCCACAACCTGCCCGCGGGCGGCACCGTACGGGTCGGCACCCGGGTCCGCCCGGGGGCCGCGCTGCTCGTCGTCGAGAACACCGGCGAGCCGCTCGCCCCGGAGCTGGTCGCGACGCTCACCGAGCCGTTCCAGCGCGGCACCGGGCGCGTCCGCAACCACCACGCGGGCGTCGGGCTGGGCCTGGCGATCGTCCGGTCCATCGCCGAGGCCCACGACGGGACGCTCACCCTCGGCCCGCGCCCGGGCGGCGGGCTGCGCGTCACGGTGGAGCTGCCCGCGCCGCCCTGACCGGGCCCGGGCACCTGGGCACCTGGGCACCTGGGCACGGCCACCCTGGTACGGGCGCGACCGGCCGGGGGCGGTCACCTGAGCGCGGCCACCCGGTCGTCCGTGCCGAAGGTGCGGCGGTAGGAGGCGGGCGAGATGCCGAAGGCCGCCCGCATGTGGGCGCGCAGGGAGTTCGCGGTGCCGAAGCCCGCCCGGTGGGCGACCAGGTCGATGGGCAGGTCCGTGGTCTCCAGGAGCTGCTTGGCCAGTTCGAGCCGCTGGGCCGTGAGCCACTGGACCGGCGTCATGCCGACCTCGTCGCGGAAGCGCCGGGTGAAGGAGCGCAGGCTCATCCGGGCGTGCTCGGCGAGCCTGGTGAGCGGCAGCGGCTCGTCGAGGTGGGCGAGCGCCCAGGCCCGGGTGGCGGTGGTGCCCGCGATGGTGGGGTCGGGGACGGGACGGTCGATGTACTGGGCCTGCCCGCCGTCCCGCCACGGCGGCACGACGCACATCCGGGCGACCCGGTTGGCGGTGGCCGCACCGTGGTCGCGGCGGATCAGGTGCAGGCAGAGGTCGACGCCCGCGGCCACCCCGGCGGAGGTGAGCACGTCGCCGTCGTCGACGAAGAGCACCTCCTCGTCGACCTTGACCGTGGGGTAGGCCCGGCGGAACTCGGGGGCGAGGTTCCAGTGGGTGGTGGCCGGCCGGCCGTCGAGCAGCCCGGCCGCGGCGAGCACGTAGGAACCGGAACAGATCGACACCAGCCGGGTGCCGGGGCGGATCCGGGCGACGGCCGCCGTGACCTCGGGCGGCAGCGGGCCGCCGGTGCCCAGCTCGGGCATCGCATGGGTGGGCGGGATCACCACGGTGTCCGCCGCGGCCAGGGCCTCGGGCCCGGCGGCGGGCTGCACGGTGAAACCCGCGTCACTGAGGACGGCCGCCCCGTCGGCGGTGCAGACCGTGACCTCGTAGAGCCGGCGGCCCTCGGCGTCCTCCGCGCTGCCGAACACCCGGGAGGGGATGCCCAGCTCGAACGGCGGGACCCCGGGCAGGGCCAGCACCGCGACCCGGTGCGGATCGGGCGCCAACGGCGCCGGGTCCGAGCAGTTCCGCGGGGCCTCCGGCCGGATCCTTGCCATGGCCAGATCCTGTCACACAGTGGCCGGACGGCCAACCCCGCGCTGGTGCCGGGCACGGAATGGTTGACCTCGTTGCGCCGGGCAGGCCCGGCAGTGGAACGGATCGACCGGATCCGACGAGAGCAAGGCGTACGGACATGCGTGCAGTCGTGGTGGAGCAGTGGGGCGGCCCGGAGCAGCTGGTGGAGCGGGAGGTCGCGCGGCCCGAGCCGGGGATGAACGAGGTCCTGGTGAAGGTGCACGCGGCCGGGGTGAACCCGGTGGACTGGAAGACCAGGGCGAGCGGGGCGCTCATCGGGTGGGGCGAGGTGCCGGCGGTCGGCTGGGACGTCTCCGGCACGGTGGAGGCCGTCGGCCCCGGGGTGAGCAACCACCGCCCCGGCGACGAGGTCTACGGCATGCCGCTGTTCCCGCGCCAGGCGGGCGGCTACGCCGAGTACGTCGTCGCCCCGGCCCGGCACCTCGCCCCGAAGCCGGCCGGCCTGTCGCACGTGGAGGCGGCGGCGCTGCCGCTGGCCGGGCTGACCGCCTGGCAGGCCCTGGTCGACGCCGCCGACGTGCGCCCCGGCGAGCGGGTGCTGGTGCACGCGGCGGCCGGTGGCGTCGGCCACCTGGCGGTCCAGATCGCGAAGGCGCGCGGCGCGTACGTCATCGGCACGGCCAGCGCGGGCAAGCACGACCTGCTGCGCGAGCTGGGCGCGGACGAGGTGGTCGACTACCGCGAGGTCCGCTTCGAGGAGGCCGTGTCCGACGTGGACGTGGTCCTCGACGGGCTCGGCGGCGAGACGGCCGCACGGTCCCTGAAGGTGCTGCGTCCCGGCGGCCGGCTGATCACCCTCCCCGGCCCGGGCGACGTCCCCGCGGCACAGGAGGGCGTCAGCGCGAGCTGGGTCCTGGTCGAGCCCGACCACCTGGGCCTGCGCGAGCTCACCGCCCTGGCCGAGCGGGGCGCACTGCGGCCCGTGGTCGAGGCCGTCCTCCCGCTCGACCAGGCCGCGAAGGCCCATGAGCTCGGCGAGCAGGGCCGCACCACCGGCAAGATCGTCCTGACCGTCGCCTGACGGTCCCGGCACGGCGGCGGTGACGGCCGGACAGGGCCTACACCTCCGGCCCGTACGCGCCGAGGCCGTGGCAGACCAGGCCGTCGCGGAAGGTGAGCACCTCCGCGACGGCCCGGCCGCGCTCGTTGCGGTAGTTGATGACGAGGGTGTCCACGGAGGCCCGGACGTCCTCGACGGTGAAGTGCAGGTCGGGCAGGTGCTGGAGGCCCTTGCGCCAGTAGACGCGCAGGGCCTCCTTGCCGCGCACCTCGCCGGACGGGTCGCCGATCAGCTCGACGATCCGGGGCGAGGCGAAGACGACGTCCTCGGTGAAGTGGGCGAGGATGCGCTCCAGGTCGTGGGAGTTCCAGGCGGCGGCCCAGTCCTGGGCGAAGCGGGTGGCGAAGGCGTGGTCCATGGCCCGGACGCTACGACAACTCCCGCTCCCCCGGCCGTGGTTTCCACGATCCGGTCAGGCCCCCTGCGCCAGCAGCGGCACCCGCACCTGGTTGAACCCGTAGTAGACGGCCAGCAGTCCGTGGACGGCGAGGGCCGCCGGGGCGGAGAGGAAGGCCAGCGCGACGGTGAGCGGGTAGACCACCAGGCCCAGTTCGAACCGCCAACGGGCGGCCCGGGCCGCCGGCACGTCCACCTGCTCGTCGAAGCAGCGGCCGGTGCGCGTGACGTGGTTCCAGAAGGCGGAGAACAGCACCGCCTGACCGACCATCACCGCGCCGTACACGGCCGCCGCGACGTTCGCCGCCGAGCCGTTGCGCAGGTTCTGCGCGACCACGGCGGTCGGGAACGGCAGCACGGAGATCAGCATGAGCAGCAGCAGGTTGAGGAACATCAGGGTGCGGTCGACCCGGGCGAGGTGGGCGAACAGGGTGTGGTGGTTGACCCAGACCACCCCGATCACCAGGAAGCTCACCACGTAGGCGAAGTAGGACGGCCACTGCGCCCCGAGCGCCCGCCACAGCTCCGCCGCCCCGTGCGCCTGCGGGATCTTGATCTCCAGCACCAGCAGGGTGATCGCGATCGCGAACACCCCGTCGCTGAACGCCTCGATCCGGCCCGTGTCCCTGGTCTCCACCGGGCGAGCATCTCAGCCGGGCGGCCGCACCCCGCCGCGCAACGCGCCGGGAGCACCGGCGCGCCGGTCAGCCGGTCACTCGGCCGCGGGGGCGGGGGCGGAGGCGGGGGCGGGGGTGAAGAACTCGACCATCCGGTCGAGCCCGTGCTCGCCGAACATCGACTCCAGGCTGGCGGCGGAGTCCGCGGCGGACGCCTCGGCGCGCGGGAACAGGGCCGTCTCGTAGGCAGTCAGCGCGGCCGCGGTGTCGCCGGGGTGGGCGACCAGGGCCGCGGCGAGTTCGGCGCCGTCGAGCATGGCCAGGTTGGCGCCCTCGCCCGCGAACGGGGACATCAGGTGGGCGGCGTCCCCGAGGAGCGTCACCCCCGGGGTCGGCTCCCAGCGGTGGCCGACCGGCAGGGCGTGGATGCGGCGCGGGGTGAGGGTGTCCGCGTCGGCGACCAGGGCGCGCAGGTCGTCGTGCCAGCCGTCGAAGCGGGCGAGGACGCCGGCCCGGGCGGCGGCGAGGTCGGTGAAGTCGACGGTGTCGAGCCAGCCCTCGTCGGCCCGCACGGCGGCGTAGACGTGGAGGCTGCCGTCGCTCTCCCGGTGCGCGAGGAAGCCGCGGCCGCCACCCAGGCCGAGGAAGAAGCCGCCGCCGATCAGGGCGGCGCTGCGCGGGTGACGGGCGTCGGCGTCGTGCAGGTCGGCCTCCGCGAAGGAGATGCCGGTGTAGGCGGGCACGACGTCGGAGAGCAGCGGCCGCACCCGGGACCAGGCGCCGTCGGCGCCGATCAGGAGGTCGGTGGTGACGGTGGACCCGTCGGCGAAGGTCACCTCGTGGCGGCCGCCGCCGAGCGGTCGGACGCCGGTGACCTTGCTCCCCCAGCGGACGGTGCCCTCGGGCAGCGAGGCCAGCAGCAGGTCGCGCAGGTCGCCGCGGTCGACCTCGGGGCGGCCGCCGGTGCCGTCGTCCTGCTCCGCGACGCGGACCACGGCGTCGGGGCCGACCAGGCGCATCTCCTGGCCGCCCGCGTGGACGAGCCCCAGGAAGTCCTCGTACAGGCCGGCG
Source organism: Kitasatospora sp. NPDC059146 (assembly GCF_042786665.1). NCBI lineage: Bacteria > Bacillati > Actinomycetota > Actinomycetes > Kitasatosporales > Streptomycetaceae > Kitasatospora > Kitasatospora sp. NPDC059146. Next base: position 9,324 of record NZ_JBHZCY010000200.1, read on the forward strand.
GCCCGCAGCGCCCGCTGACCGGTCTCCTCGTGGATGTCGAGCATGCCGCCCTGGGCCCGGGCGGCGGCGGAGGCCTCCAGTTCGAAGACGACGGCCGGGACGCCGTGGACGTGCAGCACGCGGGCGGCGGTGAGACCGCCGAGACCGCCGCCGATGATCGCGATGGGGTGGTGGGTGCTCATGGGTGCCTCCTGAGGACTGACCGGACTCCTCCACGGTAACGAACATGTTCGTTCCGAACAAGTTCGTCCATGGGCGTGCCGACGCCCGGCGCCCCGGACAACCGAGGCCCCGGGTGGGCGGGGCGCCGGACGGGAGGGTTCAGCCCTCCGCGCCCGGGACCGGCGTCCCGGTGATGCCGTTGACCAGCACGTCAAAGCCCCAGCGCAGGCGCTGCTCGGCCGAGCCGCCGACCAGGACGGGCATGTGCGCCCGGATCGCCGGGTGGGTGTCCTCGTCCACCGTCCGCAGGGCCCGGGCGGTGGCGCTCCAGGCCTCGTCGGACGCCGGGTCCTGGGCCTGGGTCGCGTGCTCGGCCGCCGTGGCGGTGGCGTCCTGGAGCAGCTTGTCCACGCCCCAGGCGACCTGCTCCCGGGGGGCGCCGCTGCGGGACAGCAGGCTGAGGACGCACTCCACCAACCGCAGGTAGTTCTCGCCGCTGGGCCGCGCCACGACGGCCGAGCGGGCGAGCTGGGGGTGCGCGAAGAGCACGGCGGTGTAGGAGGCCAGGACGGCGCGGAGCCGCTCGCGCCAGTCGTCCCCCTCGACGGCCGCGGCGCCGTCGGGGCGCCCGCCGGTCAGGTCTACCTCCCCCAGCAGGGCGTCCAGGACGGCGGCGTGCAGCTCGGCGGTGTTGGCCACGTAGACGTACAGCGAGGCCGGGCCGGTGTCCAGCTCCGCGGCCAGGCGGCGCATGGTGACCTTCTCCAGCCCCTCCGCCCGCATGACCCGTACGGCGGTGTCGACGATCCACCGACGGGACAGGGCGGGCTTCGCCGGGCGCTCCCGGCGGCTGATCGGCTCTCTTCTCGCGGTCATCCCCCGATCGTAACGAACGCGTTCGGGGCGGCCCGGGCCCGTCCGGACACCGATCCGCCCCGGTGCATGGAAGGGCGATTACGGGGCAAACGGAGACGAACAGCGGCGACGGAGCCACGTCGCCGACGGACGAGGGACCACGGGAGGACCGGATGAGCAGCCTGTCGAACAAGGCGCAGGATCTGACCGGCAAGGCCAAGGAGAAGGCCGGGGACGTGACCGGCGACCAGAAGCTCAAGGGCGAGGGCCAGGCCGATCAGGTCGAGTCGAAGGTCAAGCAGGCCGCGGACGACGTCAAGGACGCCGCGCGCGGCGCCGCCGACCGAGTCAAGGGGGCCCTCAAGCGCGACCACTGACGATGGCGCCCCCCGGCGGGAACGAACCCGCCGGGGAGTGCGCGGACGGGGCGAGGAAGGGGAACGACATGGCAGTACTCCTGTTCATCCTGCTCATCGCGGTGGTGTTCGGCTTCGTGGGCGTCCTGGTGAAGGGGCTGCTGTGGCTGCTCCTGATCGGGATCGTCCTCTTCGTGGGCGGCCTGGTGTTCGGCGGCCTGCGGCTCGGCAGCCGCCGGGCCGGCAGGTAGCACGGGCCGACCGGAATCGGGCGGGGCCGGGGCGATCCTCTGCCCCCGGCCCCGCCCGCCGGGCGGACCCGGTGGTCCAAATTCGGCGCCCCCTTCTCGGCGAATGCGGCCGTGGCCTCCGGGTGGTGCGGCGTGGCGGCCACC
>NZ_JBHZCY010000201.1:0-11005 GCF_042786665.1 Kitasatospora sp. NPDC059146
TCCCGACGGCCGACCTGGCGCGCACGGGGGTGCGGGGCCTCGGCTGCCGGACGGTCCGGGCCTGCCCCAACGGGACGGCCACCTTCGTGCTCGACCGCCTGGCCGCGGGCGACTCCCTCGACCGGGCGGTCGGCGAGGCCCAGCGGCTCGGCATCGCCGAGGCCGATCCCTCGGCCGACCTCTCGGGCGCCGACGCCGCCACCAAGGTGCGGCTGCTCGCGGCCCTGCTGTGGGGCTGGGACCCGTCGGCCGTGCGCGTCGACGCGGTGGCGGTGGACGCCGGGACGGGCGCGGCGGCGCTGGCCGCGGCCGCCGAGGGGCGCCGGCTGCGGGCGGTGGCGAGTGCGAGCGCGGACCGCCCGCTGGTGGTCGAGGTCCGCCTGGAGCCGACCGCGCCGGGCGACCCGCTGTACGCGCTGACCGGCCCGGAGAAGGCGGTCGTCTACGGCTGCCCCGAGGCCGGGGACATCACGGTGAGCGGCGGCCGGTCCAGCCCGCTCGGCGCGGCGCTCGCGATGCTGCGGGACACTCTTGACGTCACGGCGCCCCGCAGGCACGGCTTCGGCTGAGCCGCGCGGAGCCCTGCGCCGGTCCTCGTGGCGATCGTGGAGGCGTTGTGGGTAACGATCCAGCGGCCCGGCGGGCGGCCAAACAGACCGGCGACAGGGACGGCGACGGCGCGGGCATGCGGCCGTGGCGGTTCGTGGTGTGGTTCGGCATCGTCAGCCTGCTCGCTGACTTCGTCTACGAGGGCGCCCGTTCCGTCACCGGCCCGCTGCTGGCCTCGCTCGGTGCCTCGGCGACGCTGGTCGGCGTGGTGACCGGCGCGGGGGAGGCGGCGGCGCTGGTCCCGCGCCTGCTGTCCGGGCCGCTCGCCGACCGCACCGGCCGGTTCTGGGCGCTGGCGATCGGCGGCTACGCGCTCACCGTCGCCGCCGTGCCGCTGCTCGGCGTGGCTGGCTCGCTGGGGGCGGCCTGCACCCTGGTGATCGCCGAGCGGGTCGGCAAGGCGGTCCGCTCACCGGCCAAGGACACCCTGCTCTCGCACGCCACCGCCGCCACCGGCCGGGGCCGGGGCTTCGCCGTCCACGAGGCCCTCGACCAGGTCGGCGCGGTGATCGGCCCGCTCATCGTGGCCGCCGTGCTCGCGGCCACCGGCGGCTACGGGCCCGCGCTCGGCGTGCTGGCCGCCCCGGGCGTGGCGGCCCTCGGCCTGCTGTGGTGGCTGCGCTCCCGGGTGCCCGACCCGTCCCGCTACGAGTCGGCGCGGCCCGCCCGACCCCCGGTGCCCCAAGCCCCTGCCCGAGCCTCAGTTCCGTCCCCGTCCCCGTCCCCGGCGCCCGTCCGCCCACCGCTGCCCCGCGCCTTCTGGGCGTACGCGGCGTTCACCGCGGCGACCATGACCGGCTTCACCACCTACGGCGTGCTCTCCTTCCACCTCGTCCGGCACCACCTGCTCACCGCCTCCGCCGTACCGGTGCTGTACGCCGGGACGATGCTCGCCGGCGCGCTGGCGAGCCTGGTCACCGGCTGGCTGTACGACCGGATCGGCCCGCGCACCCTGGTGGCGCTGCCCGTGCTGGCCGCGGCCGTGCCCCCGCTGGGCTTCGCCGACGCGGTGGCGCCCGCCGCGGCCGGCGCGCTGTTGTGGGGTGCCGCGCTGGGCGTCCAGGAGTCGACCCTGCGGGCGGTGGTCGCCGACCTCGTCCCCGCGCCGCGCCGGGCGACCGCCTACGGGGTGTTCGCCGCCGTGGTCGGCCTCGCCACGCTGGCCGGCGGGGCGCTCACCGGCGCGCTCTCCGCGGTGTCCGTCCCGGCGCTGGTCGTCACCGTGGCCGCCGTCCAGGCCGCCGCCCTGGTGCTGCTCGCCACGGTCCGCCCGGGGCGCGGCCGGATCACGCCGGGGTGACGGCCTGGGGGAAGGTGAAGAGGCCGTCCGGGTCGTAGGCGCGCTTGACCCGCCGCAGCCGGTCGAGGTTGCCGCCGTAGTACGCCTGCGCCCAGTCGGTCAGCCGCGGGTCGGGGTAGTTCTGGTACGCCTCGCCGCTCGCGTACGGGCGCATGGCGCTCCAGACGTCCTCCAGCCAGGCCTGGGACTGCTCCACCCCGGGCCCCGAACCGGCGCCGGGAGACGGATAGTTGGCGATGTACTGGGCCGCGAACAGGGCGCCGCGGTGGACGAAGGCGGTGTCCCCGGGGGCCACCCGGCCGACGGCGCCGCCCAGCGCGTCGAAGGCGACCGAGGCGCTGCCGCCCTGCGGCGTCGTCCGCGCGTACCGGTCCACGGCGGCCACCAGGGCCGCGATCCCGGCCGCGCCGATCGGCCGGGTGTAGAAGTCGGACCGGGCCGCGTACGACACCCTGGTCAGCCGGCCGTCGGGGTTCCGGCCCGGCAGACTGCCCGGCAGGTGGGCGGCGGCCTCCGACCAGCCGGCCACCCCGCCCATCTCCTTCATGGTGTCCAGGAACGGCGCGGTGTGCAGCGAGGCGGTGGCCGGCGCGACGGCCAAGCGGTCGACCAGGTCGGCGAGTTCGCCCTGCGAACCGAGCAGGTTGACGGTGCTGGTGAGGCGCAGCCTGCCGTCCGGCCAGGTGTCCAGGTGGAGGTTGGCCCAGAGCTCGTCCGGTGCGCCGGCCACCCAGGCCTGCCAGGCCGCGACCACCGACCCGGCGGCCGACCACGGCCAGGAGAGGAAGCCGTACGCGCAGCTTACCGCCGGGTGGGTGCGGAAGGTGAAGGAGGTGACCACGCCGAAGTTGCCGCCGCCACCGCCGCGCAGCGCCCAGAACAGGTCGGCGTCGGCGCCCGCCGCCACCTGCCGGATCCGGCCGTCCGCCGTCACGACCTCTGCGCCGGTCAGGTTGTCGCAGGTCAGCCCGTACGCCCGGCAGGTGACGCCGATGCCGCCGCCCAGGGCCAGCCCGGCCACGCCGACGCTCGGGCAGGAACCGGCCGGGACGGTCACGCCGTCGGCCGCCAGCCCGGCGTACACGTCGATCAGCCGCGCGCCCGCCCCGACCGTCGCCGAGCCGCCGGTCGCCGGGCCGCCCGAACCGCTGACCTCCGCCATCGCGCCGACGTCCAGCACCATCCCGCTGCCCGAGGACCAGCCCGCGTAGCTGTGGCCGCCGCTGCGCACCGCGACCGGGACGGCGTGCCGGCGGGCGAAGGCCAGGCAGGTGGCGACGTCCTGGGAGGAGGCCGGGTAGACGATCCCGGCGGGGTGGAGGTCGTCGAACTGCGGCTGGTAGAGCCGGCTCGCGTCCTGGTAGCGGGCGTCCTGCGGGCCGATGACGGCGCCGCCGAGGTCCTTGGCGAGCGCGGCCCAGTCGGCCGGGCCGGCCGGGGTGGGGCTCGCGCTGCTCGGCCGGGGCGTCGGCGACCCGGTGGAGGCCGAGGCGGGCGGGGACGGTCCGGCGGCCGGCCCGCCGCAGGCCCCGAGCGCCGTCGCCAGCGACGCGGCCAGGGGCGCGGCGGCGAGCCGCAGCACCCGCCGGCTCTCCGGCCGGTCCGGCCCGGCCGGGGGGTTCGGTGCCGCTTCGCTCCCGCTCATTCCCGCCCCTCGCTCCCGGCCGTGGCCCGTGCCCGCACGGTACCCGCAGGCGCCGGGGCCGTGGGCCGACTTGGGCCAACCATGGGGTGGTTCGCGGCGACGGCGGCCGCCGCCTCGACCGGGTCGCCGACCGGGGTGGTCGGATCGGGGGCGGTGGAGTGCGCCCAGGCGTCGTCCAGGGCGAAGAAGTCGACCGGCACCGGCCGGGTGCGCTGGGTCAGGGCGTCGTCCAGGGAGGCGAAGTAGGCCGCCCAGCGCTTCGCGTAGAGGCCCGAGACGAGGCCGGACCACTCGCGGGCGGCGTAGTCGTGCAGGCCGCCGTCCTCCGACTCGGCGCGGGTGCCGCCCCAGGTGGTGAGGAGCGAGCGGGCGTCGTACCGGAGCCGGTCCCGTTCGGCGGGGGCCGCGGCCCAGTCCGGCACCCGGGCGAGCCAACTGCCGACCAGGAAGCGGGAGTCCGTCGCCGTCACCCGTTCCAGCTCGGCCTCGGCGGCGGTCCACCGGCCCACCAGCGAGCGGAACGCCCCCAAGTCCCCTCCTGTGTAGGCCCGTTCGATCAGCGGCAGCAGGCGGCGGCTCTCGTCGGCGAGGGCCTGCCGGGCGAGGTTGACCAGGTCGAAGCGGTAGGCGTCGGTGCCGCGCCGCTCCGGTGCGGCCCGCAGCAGGCCGTCCAGGGCCGCGCGCACCGTGGCCGGGTCGAAGCGCGTCCTCGGCGGCGACCAGGACCCGGAGGTGGCGGCGGTCAGCGAGGGGCGCGCGGTGAACAGCCCGTCCTGCGGCTCGCTCCACCCGTCGGACGGCATGCCGTACGGGCCGTCGCGCAGCTGTGCCCAGGCCGCCGCCGCACCGGTGTCGGCGCCGCCGTAGCGGGCGGTCGCGTACGCGGTGAACCAGGCGGCCCGGTCGATCTCGGCGGGCGACCAGGCGAGGTCGGCGAAGAGCGCGAGCGCCGCCGGGTCGCTGCCGGTGCCCTCGGGCATGAAGGCGATGCCGCTCAGCGCGCTGCCGGGCGCGGTGCGCCACCGGTGGAAGCGGCCGGTCCAGACGCCGGTGTTGGCGCCGAAGGTGGTCTTGCCGCCGAAGTTGGGGATGGTGCCGAAGGCGTACGGGGTGCCGTTCCAGTCGCCCTCGCGGTCCAGGCCGTCGTAGCGGTCGGAGAGGCCGTCGACGATCAGCATCCGGCGGCGGTCCACCCCGGCGAGCAGCGCGGCCGTCGGATTGTGCTCCCAGCCGAGGACGGCCCAGACCGCGCCGGGGTGGGCGGTCAGCAGCGCGCGCTGGATCGCGCCGGCCGCGGCGGGGACGTCGACGCCGCCCGCGGTGCCGCCCTCGTGCAGGGGGTCCATCTTGTACATCGCGCTGTCGCCGAACACCTCGCGCTGGGCGGTGTAGTAGGCCTCGGCGACGCGGGCGAACAGCGGGTCGGTCGGGTCGAGCCAGGAGTCCCGGGCGAAGGCCGTCCAGGTGCCCTGGGGCACGACGGCGGCGCCGGGGTTGCGCGCGGCGAAGTCGGCCGGGACGGTGCCGAAGTAGCCGGGCAGGACCGGGGTCATGCCGAGCGCCCGCAGCTGCTCGCAGACCCGGCGGCCGACGGCGGTACGGGCGGCGACCAGGTGCTCGGAGACCGGGCCGCCGAAGCCGGACATGTTCTGCAGCAGCCACCAGGGCTGGTGCGCGGGCGCCGGGATCCAGGCGCGCAGCTCGGCCGAGGAGTAGCCGAACCGCTAGAGCGCCCGGTGGTAGGGCTGCTCGGCGCCGACGGTGACCAGCACCTCGTCGAAGCCGTGCAGCGCGAGCACGTCGATCTCGTGCTGGTACTCGGCGAAGCCGCGGTAGGCCCCGGAGTAGCCGGCGTCGGTGTCGTTGAGCGCGTAGCGGTGCGGGACGACGGCGGAGCCGGTGTGGGCGGCGGGCACCGGCGGCAGCACCGGCGGGAGCGTCGCGGTGCTGTCGCCCGGTAGGCCGATGTCGGCGTGGGCGACGGTGCGCAGGTACCAGCCGACGCCCGCCAGCAGGGTGGCCGGGGAGGTGCCCCGCACCCGGATCGCGCCCGCCGTGCCGGACACGGTGAAGGCGTCGGCGCCGTCGGCCGGCCGGGCCCCGGCCGTCAGCTCGAACTGGGCGGCACGCCCGGGCAGCAGCCGCCCGAGCGCGGCCCGCGCGGGCGCGGTGTCGAAGGCCGCCGGGGCGGCGTCCGGGGCCGGTCCGACCGCCGACGCGACGGCGGCGCACACCAGGAGCATGGGGAGCAGTACGGGCATGCGACCGACGGTCGCACCCGCGCACCCGCCCGCCGCCCCCGGCTCGCGGGCCCTCACCCGGATGAGCCGTGGCCACCTGGTTGCCGTCGGTGCGGCGCGATGACTGAATGGAGCGGGGGGCGGATCCCAGTGGTGAGGAGCGGGACCATGCCGAAGGTCCGGGTGAACGGCGTCGACCTCCACTACGAGCTGACGGGCGTGGGCGATCCGCTCGTCCTGGTGCACGGCTCCTGGGCCGACCACACCCACTGGGACCTCGTCCGGCCGCCCCTGGCCGAGCGCTACCGCGTCCTGGTCTACGACCGGCGCGGGCACAGCCGGAGCGAACGCCCGCCCGGGCCCGGCTCCCGGACGGAGGACGAGGACGACCTCGCCGCCCTCGTGCAGGCCCTCGACCTGGCGCCGGCGCACATCGCGGGCAACTCCTTCGGCGCCTCGACGGCCCTGGGCCTGGCCGTCCGCCGCCCCGAGCTGTTCCGTACGCTCATCGCCCACGAGCCGCCGCTGATGGCGATCGTGCCCCCGGAGCCGGACCTGCTGCCCGTGATGCGGGCGGTGGAGCGGCGGATCGACTCCGTGCTGGCGCACCTGCGCGCGGGCGAGACCCGCGAGGGCGCGCGGCAGTTCGTGGACGAGGTCGCCTTCGGGCCGGGGACGTGGGAGCGGCTGCCGCTGGAGGTCCGGGACACCCTCCTCACCAACGCCCCCACCTTCCTCGACGAACAGCAGGACCCGGGCTGGCCGCTGCTCGACCTCGCCGGGCTGTCCGCGTACCCGGGCCCGTCCCTGCTCACCGTGGGCACCGAGAGCCCGCCCTGGTTCCCCGCGATCGTCGCCCGGCTGGCGCGGGCGCTGCCCCGGGCGCAGGTCCGGGCCCTGACCGGGGCCGGCCACACCCCGCACGTCACCCACCCGGCCGAGTACGTGCGGACGGTGAGCGGCTTCATCGAGGCGCACCGCTGACCGGGGGCGCGCGGCAGGGCGCGGGTCAGAGCGCGGGTCAGGGCGCAGCTCAGGGCCCGGGCTCCGCCAGCCATCCGGCCAGTACGGCGGCCTGGCTGTGGTCGACGTCCCTGGTGGCGGTCAGCAGGGTGAGCGCGTCCTGGGCGGCGAGTTCCCGCAGGTGGCCGGCGGCCTCCCGGTGCCCGGCGTCGCGCAGCTCGGCGAGGTAGCGGCGGCGGAACTCGGCGAAGCGCTCCGGGTCGTGGCCGTACCAGGTGCGCAGTTCCGTCGAGGGGGCGACGTCGCGCAGCCACTCGTCCAGGCGGGCGTCCGCCTTCGTCATGCCGCGCGGCCAGATCCGGTCCACCAGGACCCGCCGGCCGTCCTGCGGCGAGGGTTCCTCGTAGATCCGCCGGTAGGCGATCCGTGCGGTCATGTCCGGTCCTCCCGGGTGGGTGGGGGGCGTGGCCGCCGCTACCCCCAGTAGCCGACGTGCACCGCGGAGGCCTCCTCGAAGAGGAACGGCCCCGACGCCTCCACCGTGCTGCCGCCGGCCGCGAAGACCGCGCGGCACGGCAGGTCGAGCACCGGCTCGTCCGGGTCCACGCCCGCGATCGCGTTCAGTTCGGTCGCGGCGAGCGCGTAGACGACCCGGCGGATGCCGCTCCAGTGGATCGCCCCGGCGCACATCGCGCACGGCTCGGTGCTGGAGTAGAGCACGGCGTCGGCGAGCTGGTGCGGGGCCAGGGTGCGGGAGGCCTGCCGGACCAGGTTGATCTCGGCGTGGGCGGTCACGTCGTGGTCGGTCAGGACGGTGTTCTCGGCGGTGAGCAGGACCTTCCCGTCGGGGCCGGTGAGCAGCGCGCCGAAGGGGTGGTTGCCGTGCGCCCGGGCGGAGGCGGCGAGCTCGATGGCGGCGAGCAGGTGCTCGGGGGAGTGGTCGGGGGACTGGTCGGCCATGGGGGTCTCCTCGGGCGGTGCGGACGGGGACGGAGGACAAACCTATGCCGCCGGGCGGGCGACGCCGTAGCCGCTCGCCTCCGTCCCCCGACCAGTCTCACCCCGCCGGTGCCGGGCCGCCCCGGCACCGGCGGTCACGGGCGGCTACGAGGCCGCGGGCGTGGCCCGGCTCCGGAGCTCCTTCTTGTCCGGCTTGCCGGTGTCGGTGAGGGGCAGCGCGTCCGTGAAGTCGACGACGTCGGGCACGTACATCTCGCCGCGGCCGTCGAGCACCGCGGCCCGCAGCTCCCGCGCCGTGACCGCCACCCCGGGGACGGGCACCACGGTGACGTGGATGCGTTCGTGGCCGCCCTCGCCGCGTACCCCGTAGACGGCGCACTGCCGCACGCCCGGGTGGGTGTGCAGGAAGTCCTCCAGCTCGGTGGTGTACACGTGGCCGCCGACGACGGCGATCATGTCCTTGATCCGGTCGACGACGGCGAGGTAGCCGTGCTCGTCGAGCCGGCCGAGGTCGCCGGTGTGCACCCAGCCGTCCCGCAGCACCTCGGCGGTGAGCTCCGGGTTCTTCCAGTAGCCCTCCATCGCGTTCTCGGACCGGACGCAGATCTCCCCGACCTCGCCGACCGGGAGCGCCTCGCCGGCCTCGTCGCGGATCTCCACCTCGACGCCGTCGACCGGACGGCCGGCCGTGCGCAGCAGGTCGAGGCGGTCGGGGTCGTGCTCGTCGGCGGGCAGCACGCTGACGATCCCGGCCTCGAACTGGCCGTAGGCCTGCTGGAAGACCCGGCCGAAGCGGCGGACCGCCTCGGCCATGCGCACCGGCGAGGAGGGCGTGCCCCCGTAGGTGATCTGCCGGAGGGCGGAGATGTCGGTGGCCGCCGCGTCGGGGTGGTCCAGCACCTGGTAGAGCAGCGGGGGCAGCAGGAAGAGGTCGGTGATGCGTTCGCGGGCGAGGGTGGCCAGCACCTCGCCGGGGTCGAAGGCGTAGTGGAGGACGACGGTGCCGCCGGTGGCGAGGGTGCCGTCGGCGATGAAGCCGGCCGCGTGTGACAGCGGCGTGCACACCAGGTCCCGCCGCCGCTCCCCGGTGATCAGCGCGGCGAGCCAGTTGCCCTGCATGCGGGCGAAGCTGCTGCGGATGCCCTTGGGGTGGCCGGTGGTGCCGCCGGAGTGGCGGATGAAGCACAGGTCCTCCGGCCGGGCGGCACTGGCCAGCGGCGCGTCCGACCGGCCGTCGGCCAGCGCGAGGAGGTCCTCGCCCAGCTCCGGCGCCGCCTCGTCGTTCTCGCCGAGGACGAGGACGTGCTTGACCGGCACGGCCGCGGCGAGGGCCGCGCCGCGCTCCGCGAGGCGGGGGTCGACGATGAAGGCGTAGGTCTCGACGTCGGCCATGATCCGGGCCTGGACGTCGGTGCCCAGCCGGATGTACAGGTGGTTGAAGTGCGCACCCAGGAGGTTGACCGCGTAGCGGACCGCGACGGTCTCCGGGATGTTCCCGCACAGCAGGGTCACCGTGCGGCCGCGCTCCACGCCCCGCTCGCGCAGGGCGCGGGCGAGCCGGTAGACGAGGGAGCGGAACTCCGCGGCCCCGAGCCGGCGTTCGCCGCTGACCAGCACCTCCTGCCCCGGTTCGTCCGACAGTCCGTCGAGGACGATCTCCACGTAGTTGCGGAACTCGTGGTCACCGCCGTCGCCGGCGGGGTCGGCCGGGCGTACCTCGGGGGTGCTCATCGCTGCTGGTCTCCTTGTGAGTTCGGACGCAGTGGACGCCCCGGAGGCGGGGCGCCTTGTGCACGGATGGTTGTCCGTCCTCCATCAACTACCCAGGCCCGGGCGGTTCTACCGGCCGCCGGGGGTGTACTGGGTGCGCTGATCGGGCGGCCCGGCCTCGGCGTTGGGCGCCGAGGCCGGACGCGGGTCAGTTGGCGACGCTGAAGTCGCCGCCGACCGCGGCGGCGATCTTGTCCACGCCGGTCAGCGCGGTGAGCGAGGTCACCGGGGTGGAGCTCTCCGTGGTGGTGCCGTTGGCCAGCTGGCCGGAGCCGTTGGCGCCCCAGGAGCGCACGGTGTTGTCGCCGAGCAGGACGATGGTGTGCTCACGGCCGCCGTCGACGAGTTGGACGCCGGTCAGGCCGGGGACGGGGACGGGGGTGATCCGGTAGTCGGTGGTGCCGTCGCCGATCTGGCCGGAGGTGTTCTGGCCCCAGGCCTTGAGCTTGTTGTCGCTGTCGGTGACGGCCAGGCTGTGGTTGCCACCGGCGGCGATGCGGGAGACCCCGCCGAGCCAGATGCCCTGGGTGTCGACCGGGGTGTAGCGGTTGACGGTGCTGTTGTCGCCGAGCTGTCCGGTGGCGTTGTAGCCCCAGGCCTTGACCGCGTTGCCGCTGGTGGGCTTCGTGCCGCCGCTCGGCGGGCCGATCAGGGCCAGGTTGTGGTTGGCCCCGGCGGCGATCAGGGTGACACCAGTCAGGTCGCTGACCGGGGACGGGACGTTGCGGCTGGCCGAAGTGCCGTCGCCCAGCTGGCCGTTGATGTTGTAGCCCCAGGCCCAGACGGTGCCGTCCTCGCGCAGTGCGAGGCTGTGGTTGAGGCCGCCCGCGATCGCGATCACCTTGTTGAGGCCCTCGACCCGCACGGGCACGCTGCTGTCGGTGTTGGTGCCGTTGCCCAGCTGGCCGTAGTTGTTCTTCCCCCAGGCCACCACGGTCCGGTCGGCCAGCAGGGCGAGGCTGTGCGAGCCGCCCGCGGCGATGTCGGTGGCGTTGGAGAGGTTGACCACCTGGCCGGGCGCGTTGTGGCTGAACACCGAACCGTCGCCCAGCTGGCCGGAGTCGTTGGAGCCCCAGGACTGGACCGTACGGTCGGTCAGCAGCGCCAGGCCGTGGCCGTTGGTGGGGCCGGTGCCACCGGCGGCGATCCTCACCACCTCGGCGCTGGTCAGGCCCAGCACGGTGGTGGCGGTGGTGCGGAAGTCCGTCCAGGTGCCGTCGCCGAGCTGGCCGGAGCGGTTGTTGCCCCAGGCCTTGAGTCGCTTCTCCGCCACGTCGTTCTCCTCATGGGTGTGCTGTCGGTGGACACCTGCGGTCGCATCCTCGGTGACAGCCGGGCGGGACGGGGTTTCGAAGTTCGATCTTCACTCGAACGGGCGGTCTTCTGCCGATTGCCCGGATTTCAGTGCTTCGAGATGCCTGGACCGTTGCCCCCTGGCCCGGCACGCCCCCGCGCCGCCGGCGGTCCGTGGTCGCGCAGCTCGGTAAGTACCGCCCAGGCCACCGACACCACCGGTAC
>NZ_JBHZCY010000202.1:0-10745 GCF_042786665.1 Kitasatospora sp. NPDC059146
GACCGTGACGGTCCGGCCGCCCCCTCGGGCGTTCCCGGGCGTCCCCGTCCTGGTGGGAGGGGGTGCCGGGACGGCATAGGCTCGGGGCGTCGCCTGCCCCGGGAGGGAACCCGCCCATGAGTACTCCGCCGTTCCTGGACCTGCCCCGCTGCGCCCGGGCGGAGCGCGTGCCGACCGGGCGCGGGGAGTTCGCGGCGCTGCGCGCGGAGCCGGACGGCCCGGTGCGCGGCTCGGCGCTGCTGGTGCCGGGGTTCACCGGCAGCAAGGAGGACTTCATCGCGCTGCTCGCGCCGCTCGCGGCCGCCGGGTACCGGGTGACGGCCGTGGACCAGCGGGGTCAGTACGAGACCGGCGGGCCGGACGACGGGGCGGCGTACGCCGTGGCCGCGCTGGGCGCCGACGTCCGGGCGCTGACCGGGGTGCTGGCCGCGGAGGGCGGGCCGGTGCACCTGCTGGGGCACTCCTTCGGCGGCCAGGTGGTCCGGGAGGCGGTGCTCGCGGCCGCCGGGGAGGGCCCGCTGCCGTGGCGTTCGCTGACCCTGATGGCCACCGGGCCGGGCGCGATCGACCCGGCCGAGGCGGCCCGGACCAGGATGCTGCTGGACGTCCTGCCGGTCATGGGCCTGGAGGAGATCTGGCAGGTCATGCGGCAGATGGACGAGAGCGGCGGGGAGCCGAGGCCCGCCCTGGCGCCGGGGGTCGCGGAGTTCCTGCACCGCCGCTGGGTGGCCAACGTGCCGCGGTCGCTGGCCGTCACCGGCGCGCACCTGGTCGCCGCGCCGGACCGGGTGGACGAGCTGGCCGCGGTGGCGGCCGGGACGCTGCCGGTGCTGGTGGTGTCCGGGGAGCAGGACTACGCCTGGCCGGTACCGGAGCAGGGCGCGATGGCGCGGCGGCTGGGCGCCCGCCGGGTGGTCGTCGCGGGCGCGGCCCACTCCCCCAACGCCGAGCGGCCGGCCGCCACGGCCGAGGCGCTGGCCGCGTTCTGGGCCTGAGCCCGGCCCCCGACCGACCCGCTCCCCGGCGTGGTCTGTACCACTTCCGGAGGTTCGACCTGGCACGGCACAGGACAAAAGTCGTTAGTTACGGTAATCTTTGATTCTGTCCGGGAATCATCGGCGACATCCACAGGGTGCCTTTCAGCCGAAACCCGGACGTTACGGACGGGCAACGGCCCGGTAGCACCGCCACGACACCGTGGTTCACGAGGGACTGGACGCACCAGGCAAGCCCAGGGGGAGCCCTTGCCGCAGCAGACCGCCACACGTACGACCCGCGTGGTCCGGCCGCAGCGCCGGATCCGCAGGACCCCGAAAGGGCTGATACCGACTCAGCCGCAACCGCCCCGCCCCGCGGGGCTCGAAAAGGAGACGCCCATGACCAAGCCCATGCGCTTCGAGATCCTCCGACTGGACGACGCCAACGGCTCCGCGACCGACCGCGTGATCGCCGACGCCGAGACCGTCCGCGAGCTCGTCCAGGACGCCGCCCGCACCGGCGAGCGCCTGCTCATCCGCCCGTGCCCGACCGTCTGACCCAGCGCGGCGCCTCCGACCGGGAGACCTCACCCGCCGCCGACGAGCCGGGACCGTCCGATCCGGACGTACCGATACCCGACTGACGCCCCGTCACCGCGATCGCCGTTGACGGGGCGTCAGTGCGTCCGGCCCCGGAACGGACCGGCCCCGGCCCTGACTCGGCCCCGCCCCCGACCCCGGCCCCGGAACGTTTGCCGCCGCCCGCGACGGGACATCCCCCAACGGGAACCGCCCGCGCCGCAAGCCACCCGCGCCGGCCGGGCGTCCAGCACCGACAGGGTGCCGCCGGGCCGTCCGTACGGGTGATCGTCCTTGACGCGGCGGTCCGGAGGGAGGAGCGTTGTCGGCTATGAGGGGCGAGCCAAGCTGTCCGAGGTGCGCCGGTCGGGTCCGCGCCCCCGGTCTTTTTTCGGACACCTGGCAGTGCGACCGGCACGGAGCCGTGCACCCGATGCAGCCCGTACTACCCCCGAGCGTGGAAGCCCTGGGCGTCGCCGTCGCCCGTTCCCAGGTCCCCGTCTGGCTGCCCTGGCCGCTCCCGGTCGGCTGGCTCTACACCGGTATCGCCCACGTCGGCGACGACGTCTCGGGTGCCCGGGCCACCGCCGTCGCCTGCTCCGGGCCCGCCCCGCTCGGCGGCTTCGGCGAACTGGTGCTGGTCGCCGAGGAACTGGGCGTCGGGCTCGGCGCCCGCTACGCCGGACTGCCCGGCCCCGACCCGGGCGACTCGGTCGGCCTCTACAAGCCCGCCGACGCCAAGCTGATGGCCGCCGGGCGGCCCACCCCGATGTTCCACGTCCCGGACGCCCCGCCCGACCGCGCGGTGTTCGTCGGCGAGGCCCGCGGGCTCTGGCTCTGGGCGATCGCCTGGCCCGAGCAGTCCGCGCTGGTGATGTACGACGAGCTGGTGCTCACCGACCTGCGCGAGGCCGGCGCCGAACTGGACCTGCTGCCCTGCGGGGCGCTCTCCCCCCGGCTGCTGGGCTGACGGCGGACCGGACGGCCTATCCTGGGCGGCACCCGCCAGCCTGAGGAGTCCGCCCCGTGCGCATCGACCTGCACGCCCACAGCAACGCCTCCGACGGCACCGACAGCCCGGCCGAGCTGGTCGCGGCGGCGGTCGCGGCCGGGCTCGACGTGGTCGCGCTCACCGACCACGACACCGTCGCCGGGCACGCCGGGGCCGCCGCCGCCGTGCACGCGCTGCCGGACGGCACCCGGCTGACCGTCGTCCCCGGCGCCGAACTGTCCTGTGTGGTGGACGGCGTCAGCATGCACCTGCTGGCCTACCTGTTCGACCCCGAGGAGCCGGAGTTCGCGGCCGAGCGCGAGCTGGTGCGCACCGACCGGTTCCGGCGCGGCCGGGCGGTCGTCGAGCGCTGCCGGGAGCTCGGCGCGGACATCAGCTGGGAGCAGGTGCAGCGGATCGCCGGGGCCGGTTCGGTCGGGCGGCCGCACATCGCCAGCGCGCTGGTCGAGGCGGGCGTGGTGGCCACCGTCTCGGACGCCTTCACCCCGCAGTGGCTGGCCAACGGCGGCCGGGCGGACGTCCGCAAGCACGAGACCGACCCGGTGCGGGCGGTCCGGCTGGTCCGGGCGGCCGGCGGGGTACCGGTGTTCGCCCACCCCGGCGCGGTCAAGCGCGGCCGGACCGTCCCGGACGGGGTGATCGCCGACCTCGCGGCCGCCGGACTGGCCGGGCTGGAGGTCGACCACACCGACCACGACGAGGAGACCAGGCAGCGGCTGCGCGGCCTGGCCGGCGACCTCGGCCTGCTGGTCACCGGCTCCAGCGACTACCACGGCAGCCGCAAGACCGTCCGGCTCGGCGAGCACACCACCGACCCCGGGGTGTACGAGGCCCTGCTGGGCCAGGCCACCGGGGCGAAGCCGATCGAGCGCTGACGGCGGGCGGGGCCGCGCTCCGGCGCACCGGGGCGCGGTGGGGCGGGCGGGCCGCCCGTGCGCCCTTCGGGCCGGGGGCCGGCGCCGGTCAGGATCCGGCCCGGCGCCGGTCCTGGACCGGGCCCCGGTCCTGACCGGGAGTCATCGGGGGTCAGTCGAGCTTGACGCCGCGCCGCCGCGGGTCGCGCAGGTCGGTGCCCTGGTCCAGCCAGCGCTCCTGGAGCGCGGCCGCGCCGTGCACCCGCTTCCAGCCCGCCTCGTTGGGCGTCATCGGCAGCAGCGGCAGGAAGCGCACCGGCTCGGCGGGCTCGGCCAGTTCCAGGTCCTCGACCAGCCCGCCCGGCTCGGCGGCCAGCACCGAGGTGAACGGGGCGTCCTCCCAGAGCGGGGCGCCGAGGTCCAGCGAGCCGCCCGGGGCCACCACCAGGCCCTCGACCTGCGGCGTCGCGGCGAAGGTGGCGAGGCTGCGCAGCACGCCGTCGCGCCCGCCGCGCACCGTCAGCACCAGTTCGGCGCGCGGTCCGCGCAGCTGGTCGGCGACCGGCTGGGTCGGGTCGGCCATCGGGGCGGCCGCCATTCCGAGCGTCGCGTAGCGGACCAGGCCGTCGGCGTCCGGGCCGAAGCGCAGCACCTCGATCCGGTCGGTGCCCAGGAAGGTGACGGCGGCGCGGCCGCTCGGCTCGCCGAAGGTGGAGATCAGCCGGGCCTCGACGGCCGCCAGCACCGCCTCCCGGGTGAGGTCCGGGGAGCTGCCGCCGTGGGGGTCGCCGAAGGACGGGAAGTCGTGCGCCATGCCGGTGAGCGTAACCCGGGCCGCCCCGGCGTCCGCGCGGGGGCGTACGGGCGAAGGCCGGGGAAACCCCGGGGCACCGATGCCCGGTCAGATGTTAGGGTGAGCGACTGGCCACCGGGATCGCAGGTCCCGGGGCGGCGAGCGAAGGAGGTGGTTGCGGTGGATACCGGCCGACCATGCAGTACCGGCAGCTCTGCCCGGCCCCGACTTCCCCGCACTTCCCGCCCCGCAGGCCTCAGCGGCTGACCAAGCCCTAGTGGCCCGGGCGCGGGTCGGCGGCGGACGGACCGGCCGGGAGAGCACCCCTCGTCCCCTTCACCGGTGTTCCTCGCCGTCGCACCACGGCCCTTCCGCGTCCCCTCCGCGCCACCGTGCGACGGCTCCTGCCCCAGGGAGCCTGTCATGTCGATGATCAACAGCCTGCGCGCCGCCGTCCGCACCAACCGCCGCCGGGGCGCCGTCGGGCCGTACGACGCCGTGCCCGAGGGCGCCGGCTCGGCGGTCGTGGACTGCGCGGTCTACCAGCACGGCCGGCGCAACGGCGTGACCTGCAGCCCTCGCGAGGCCGCCCGCCGGGTCAAGGCCGCGCACCAACTCCCGGACACCGCAGGGTCGTTCAGCTGGATCGGGCTGCACGAGCCGACCGGCGCCGAGTTCGAGGGGATCGCCCAGCGGTTCGGCCTGCACCCGCTCGCGGTGGAGGACGCGGTGCACGCCCACCAGCGGCCCAAGGTGGAGCGCTACGACGACGTGCTGTTCGCCGTCTTCAAGACCATCCGCTACGTCGAGCACGACCAACTCACGCCCACCAGCGAGGTGGTGGAGACCGGCGAGCTGATGGTCTTCGCCGGCCGGGACTTCGTGATCACCGTCCGGCACGGCGGCCACGGCTCGCTGCAGGAGCTGCGGCACCGGCTGGAGGCGGACGCGGACGAGGCCGGCCTGCTCGCCAAGGGCCCGGCCGCGGTGCTGCACGCGATCGCCGACCACGTCGTGGACAACTACCTGCTGGTCGCCGAGCGGCTGCAGAACGACGTGGACGAGATCGAGTACGGCGTCTTCTCGGCCAAGGGCGCGCGCACCGCGGACGTCGGCCGGGTCTACCAACTCAAGCGCGAGGTACTGGAGTTCAAGCGCGCGGTGGCACCGCTGCTGCGCCCCATGCAGCAGCTGTCCGAGCCGCAGCAGGGCCTGGTCGACCCGGACATCCAGAAGTACTTCCGGGACGTCGCCGACCACCTGGCCCGGGTCACCGAGCAGGTGCACGGCTTCGACGAACTGCTGAACTCGCTGCTCCAGGCCAACCTGGCGCAGGTGTCGGTGGCGCAGAACGAGGACATGCGCAAGATCACCGCCTGGGCGGCGATCTTCGCGGTGCCCACCATGATCACCGGCGTCTACGGCATGAACTTCGACTACATGCCCGAACTGCACCACGCCTACGGCTATCCGCTGGTGCTCACCGCGATCGCGGTGATCTGCGTCGGGATGTACCGGGGCTTCCGCCGCAACGGCTGGCTGTAGC
Organism: Kitasatospora sp. NPDC059146; assembly: GCF_042786665.1. Taxonomy (NCBI): domain Bacteria; kingdom Bacillati; phylum Actinomycetota; class Actinomycetes; order Kitasatosporales; family Streptomycetaceae; genus Kitasatospora; species Kitasatospora sp. NPDC059146. Next base: position 5,762 of record NZ_JBHZCY010000202.1, read on the forward strand.
GTCCCCCAGCCCCCGGGCCCCGTCCCGGACCCCGCACCCGGACCCCGGTCCCGCGGGGGCGTCAGCGCCGCCCGCCGCGGGCGACCAGGACCAGGCCGAGCAGGATCAGCACCACCGCCGGGTACGCCGCCGCCGGGGGCCACTGGCCGAGCCAGAGCGCGGCGATCAGGGCCGCGCCCGGGGTCTCCAGCAGGATCGCGGTGGAGGTGATCGACGGGCCGAGGGTGCGCACCACCCGGTTGCTCAGCGAGTGCCCGAGCAGCTGCGCGGTGACCATCAGCAGCACGATCTGCCACCAGGCCCCGGCCGACCAGCCGGACAGCCGCGTGCCGGTGGCCAGGCAGATCACCAGCAGGCCGACCGCCGTGGTCGCGTAGCAGACCAGCGTGTACGCGGTGGTGCTGACCGTCCTGCGGACCTCCGCGCCCAGCAGCATGTACCCGGCCGCGGCCAGGCCCGCGGCGAGCGCGAGGGCGTCGCCGAGCAGGGCGCGCGGGGACATCGAGAGGTCGACGCCGGTCAGCACCAGCACGCCGGCGAAGGCGACGACCGTCCCGAGCCAGACCATCCTCGGCGCGCGGACGCCGAACAGCCGCATCAGCAGGATCGTCCACAGCGGGGTGGTGGTGACCAGGGCGGTCGCGGAGGCCACCGAGGTCATCCGCAGGCTGGGCATCCAGAGCGCGAAGTGCACCGCGAGCAGCACCCCGGCGGCGACCGCGAGCAGCAGCGCCCGCCGGCCGATCCCGCGCAGCTCGGCGCGGTGGCGCAGCAGCGCGTACGGGCCCAGGGCGCCGACCGACATGACGTTGCGCCAGAAGGCGATGGCCAGCGCGGGCGCGGCGGTGGCGGAGATCAGCGGGCCGGAGAGGGAGATGCCGCCGATCGAGACGGCGAGCAGCAGCAGGTCGGCGGTGGGGAGCGGGTGCGCGGGCCGCTGGTCGGCGGCGGTGGCAGGGGCGGGGGTGGTCGCGGGCCGGGCGGCGGGCACGGCGCTCCTTCGCTGGTCGCGGGGGCGGGGCGCTCATACGGTAAGGCCCGTGGGCCGTCAATGGAACTGTCGCCCGGGGGCTGAGACGTCCGGCCGGGCGGGCGCGGGCGGCGAGCCCGTACGCTGTCCGCCATGGACCGCAACTCCGCCGCCCCCGTCGCCGACGACTTCCTCGACCAGGCCCTGCTGGAGGAGGCCGCGAAGAAGTCCGGACTGCTCTGGGTGCGCGCGGACGGCGAGGCGCAGGCCCGCCCGCTGTGGCACGCCTGGCACGACGGCGCCGTGGTGGTCGTCGGCGGGGGCGGCGAGCAGCCCCTGCACGGCCTGACCCCGGGCGCCCGTGCCGTGATCACCGTGCGCAGCAAGGACAAGGGCGGCCGGCTGACCGGCTGGGCCGCCGAGGTGGTCGAGCTGGCGCCGAACGGCGAGGCCTGGCGGGGCGCCGTCGAGGAACTCAAGGGCAAACGGCTGAACGCGCCCGACACGGACACCGTCACCGAGCGCTGGGCCCGCGAGTGCCGGGTGCTGCGGCTGCGCCCGGCCGGGGCGCTGACCGAGCGTCCGGGCGCCATGCCGGACGGCTCGCACGCCGCCGAGCCGATGCCCACCCCGGCCACCACCCGCCGCCCGATCCCCGCCGGACTGCCCAAACTGCTGTTCAAGCGCCGTTAAAGGTTCATGCCGAGGACGCCTGGGCCCGCTACCGTGCCTCACCGGGCCGGGTGCACGCGGCGCGGGTAGCCTTGGCCGGACGTGCGCCCCGGTGCACACCGTACGGCGCCGGGCAGGTCGGACCGCTCGGGCAGGGTCGAGGGAGTCGAGGGAGTTCATGGCAGGGCCAGGAAGCCGGGTCTTCATCTCCCACCTCTCCGCCGTCGCGGTGTTCGACCCGAACGGCGACCAGGTCGGGCGGGTCCGCGACGTGGTCGTCTCGCTGCGCCTCGGCGGCCGCCCCCCGCTGGTGCTCGGCCTGGTGGTCGAGGTCGTCGCCCGGCGCCGGATCTTCCTGCCGATGACCAGGGTGACCAGCCTGGAGTCCGGCCAGGTGCTCACCACCGGCCTGATCAACCTGCGCCGGTTCGAGCAGCGCCCGTCCGAGACCCTGGTGCTGGCCGAGCTGCTGGACCGCACCGTCACCTGGTCCAAGACCGCCGAGGACGTCACCGTGCTGGACGTCGGCATGGTGCAGACCCGGCTGCGCGAGTGGGAGGTCAGCAAGGTCTTCGTCCAGGTCGGCCGGGCCACCCGGCTGCGCAAGGGCAAGGGCGAGCGGCTCACCCTGGACTGGCAGGACGTCACCGGCTTCGCGCTGCCCGAGCAGGACCAGGGCGCGGCCAACCTGCTCGCCACCTTCGAGCAGCTGCGCCCGGCCGACCTCGCCAGCGTGATGCACCACCTGTCGGCCAAGCGCCGCGCCGAGGTGGCCGCCGCACTGCCGGACGAGCGGCTCGCGGACGTCCTGGAGGAGCTGCCCGAGGACGACCAGGTCGAGATCATCGGCAAGCTCCAGGGGGAGCGGGCGGCCGACGTCCTGGAGGCGATGGACCCGGACGACGCCGCCGATCTGCTCTCCGAACTGCCCGGCGACGAGGCCGAGCGGCTGCTCGGCCTGATGGAGCCGGAGGAGGCCGAGCCGGTCCGCCGGCTGCTCTCCTACGAGGAGGACACCGCCGGCGGTCTGATGACCACCGAGCCGATCGTCCTGGAGCCGGACGCGACGGTCGCCGAGGCGCTGGCCCGGATCCGGATCCGCGACCACAAGCCCGCGCTGGCCGCCCAGGTGTACGTCTGCCGGCCGCCGAACGAGACCCCGACCGGCAAGTACCTGGGCGCGGTGCACTTCCAGCGGCTGCTGCGCGAGCCCCCGTACGTCCTGGTCGGCTCGCTGGTGGACGACGACCTGGACGCGCTGCCGCCGGACACCCCGCTGTCCCTGGTCACCAGCTACCTGGCGACGTACAACCTGGTGGCCGCGCCGGTCGTGGACGAGGCCGACCACCTGCTCGGCGCGGTGACCGTCGACGACGTGCTCGACCACCTGCTGCCCGAGGACTGGCGCGACGCCGCGCTGCACGCCGGGGACGACGACAGAGACGAGGTGCACGGTGGACGGTGACCGCAACGGCCGGCGGGGCGAGTCCGCCCGCCGGCGCCTGCAGGGCGAACTGCGGGAGCTGCGCCAGCTGCGCGAACTGCGCACCCGCGAGGGCGGCGGCCGGGAGCGCCTGGAGACCTCCCCGATCACCGGCTCCAACCGCACCCGGCTCGACCAGCCCCGCACCGCGCGGCCCGGCCTGCTGACCCTGCCGTCCTACGACCCCGAGGCCTTCGGCGTGCTGTCGGAGCGGATCGCCCGCTTCCTCGGCACCGGGCGGTTCATCGTCTGGATGACGGTGGTGATCATCGTCTGGGTGCTGTGGAACACCATGCTGCCCTCGGACGCGCGCTTCGACGAGTACCCGTTCATCTTCCTGACCCTGGTGCTGTCGCTCCAGGCCTCCTACGCGGCGCCGCTGATCCTGCTGGCGCAGAACCGGCAGGACAACCGGGACCGCGTCAACATGGAGCAGGACCGGGCCCGCAGCGACCGCAACATCGCCGACACCGAGTACCTGGCCCGCGAGGTCGCGGCCCTGCGGCACGGGCTCGGCGAGGTCGCCACCCGGGACTTCATCCGGTCCGAGCTCCAGTCGCTGCTCAAGGAGATCGACGAACGGCGGGGCGCCTCCGAGGCGTTGTGACCGGCGGCACGCTACCGGCCGGTTAAGCGGTTCGCCCGGAGCCGTACCATCAAGGCATGGCCAACGAGACAGAGGTCGCGGCCGGCGTCACGGAGGACTCCGTACGCCAGGCGCTGGCGACCGTCAACGACCCGGAGATCAACCGTCCGATCACCGAGATCGGCATGGTGAAATCGGTCGGGATCGCCGAGGACGGCGCGGTGCGCGTCGCGGTCTACCTGACCGTCTCCGGCTGTCCGATGCGCGACACCATCGTCACCCGGGTCCGTGACGCGGTCGGCCGGGTACCCGGGGTGACCGGCGTCGAGGTCGAACTCGACGTGATGAGCGACGAGCAGCGCAAGGAGCTCTCCCAGCTGCTGCGCGGCGGCGCCCCCGAGCGGGAGATCCCGTTCGCCAAGCCGGGCACGCTGACCCGGGTCTACGCCGTCGCCTCCGGCAAGGGCGGCGTCGGCAAGTCCTCGGTGACCGTCAACCTGGCCGCCGCGATGGCCGCGGACGGGTTGAAGGTCGCCGTCGTGGACGCCGACATCTACGGCCACAGCGTGCCGCGCATGCTGGGCGTCGAGGGCCGGCCCACCCAGGTCCAGGACATGATCATGCCGCCGCAGGCGAACGGCGTGAAGGTCATCTCGATCGGCATGTTCACCCCGGGCAACGCCCCGGTGGTCTGGCGCGGCCCGATGCTGCACCGCGCGCTGCAGCAGTTCCTGGCCGACGTCTACTGGGGCGACCTGGACGTGCTGCTGCTGGACCTGCCGCCGGGCACCGGCGACATCGCGATCTCGGTGGCCCAGCTGGTCCCCAACGCGGAGATCCTGATCGTCACCACCCCGCAGATGGCCGCCGCCGAGGTGGCCGAGCGGGCCGGCACCATCGCGGTGCAGACCCACCAGAAGATCGTCGGCGTGATCGAGAACATGTCCGGCATGCCGTGCCCGCACTGCGACGAGATGATCGACGTCTTCGGCACCGGCGGCGGCCAGACCGTCGCCGACGCGCTGACCCGCACCGTCGGCGCCACCGTCCCGGTGCTCGGCTCGATCCCGATCGACGTCCGGCTGCGCGAGGGCGGCGACGACGGCCGCCCGGTCGTGCTCGCCGCCCCCGACTCCCCGGCCGGCGCCGCCCTGCGCGCCGTGGCCGGCAAGCTCGGCGGCCGCCGGCGCGGCCTGTCCGGCATGTCCCTGGGGCTGACGCCCAAGAACAAGTTCTGACGTTCCGAGCGGGCGTACGCGGCGGGGCCGGACGG
>NZ_JBHZCY010000203.1:0-10529 GCF_042786665.1 Kitasatospora sp. NPDC059146
CGACGAACCCGCTGGTCGCCCAGTGCTCGTGCTCGGGGGTCGGCCGCAGCCAGGCGCGGGCCGGGCAGCCGAGGTTGTCCCAGAACGGGTCCTGGGGATCGTTGATCCGGTAGAAGCCGACCACCACGCTGGTCCGCCGGGCACCTGCGCCGTCGAAGCCGTTGTCGACGACGTCGCCGAGCTTGATGTGGATGGTGTCGGCGGCCTGCCGGCTGATCACGATCGGCAGCGGGCCGCCGATCTTGCCGGGCGTCGGCCAGCTGCCGTCGGTGAGGGTGGCCCGGCTGGACAGGTCGGGTACGTAGAGCAGTCCGAGGACGGGGTCGGTGCGCTTCTCCGCGATCCGGACGTACTCCGGGTTGCCCATGCCGCGGTCGGCGACGGCCCGGGTGCCGCTGGCCCGGCCGGGCTGGGCGAGCGGCAGCTGTCGGCCGATCAGCTCGGTGACCTCGCGCTGCACCCGGTCGAGCGCCGCGGGGGTGTCGTCGTCCTGCGTCTTGGACGTGGTCTGCAGGCTGGTCTGGTTGAGGCCCGCCCGGTCGACGAAGTCCCGGAGTGCCGTGTCCGCGCCCCGGTCGGCGATCCGCGGGAAGGCGGCCGCCAGGAAGACCGTGACGAGGGCGAGCAGCGCCATCAGCAGCGCGGCCAGTGGGTTCGCCCTCAGCCGGGTGGGGACCCAGCGCGCCGGACGGTGGCCGGGCCGGTGGACGGTGCCGCCGGCGGCCGACGGCCGTTGCCCGCGCGCTCTGCGCAGGACGGAGCCGAGCATGGAGTTCCTCCCCCGGTCGTCTTCCAGCTCGGTCGCCGGATAGCGGACGATGCTGGCAGATCCGGCCCGGGAAAGGAAGGGACTTGCGCGAATCAATCGAGCAATGCGCGAATTCCCCGCAAATGCCGGGACGGGAGTCGACGAGGGGCCGGGAAAATGCCATGTGCGCTTCACCTGTGCGGTGCGACCATGGGCCGTTGACCAGGGAACTCCTCCGCCGGGAATTCTCCGCCGAAATGCTGAACCGGCGAATCCGCCGATCCGTTTCCCGGTCAGGCCGCGCCCTTGCGCCGACCCCGCCCGCGCAGGGTCCGGCGGGCCGTGGCGAAGGTGAGCGCGGCCCACAGGACGGCGGCCGCGCCGGTGACCCAGACCCCGGCGCCGCGGAAGGAGAGGTCGTCGTCCAGGTTGGCCGGCGGCGCCCAGCCGTCCGGGTCGGCCAGCACCGTGGTGGTGCTGCCGACCGAGGAGCCGGAGCAGCCGAAGCCCCCGATGGTGCCGTGCGGCAGCGGGTGGCCGTCCTCGCGGCGGATGCCGCAGGTCCAGCTGACCTTGCCCGTCTTGTCCTTGCCGCTGTGTGCCGACGTGATGACGACCCGGGTGTCCACCCCGCGGTGGGAGATCAGCTGGGCACGCAGGGCGGTGGTGGGGATCACCAGGAGCACCAGGCCCAGCACGACGGCGGGCCAGACCACCCAGCCGCTGCTGTGGATCATCATCAGTCCGACGACGGCCGCCATCAGCACCAGGACGGCCAGGATGGTGCAGGGGGCCTGGTAGTCGGGGTTGGTGGCGAGCGCCAGCAGCCCGATGATCAGCAGCGGGGCGAGCAGCCCGACCAGCGGCGCGGTGCGCCGCACCGTGCGCGGCGCGAGCTGGAGGTCCTTGCCGGGCCGTCGGCGGACGGGCTTGGCCGGCCGGACGACCCCGGCCGCCAGCGGCCGTTTCTGCTTCTTGTTCGGACGCTTGGCCATGCTGCCCCCGCTCGGTGGTTCTGCTTCGTGCTCGCGACAGTGTGACGGCAGCCCCCGACACCCGGAAGACCGGGGTACCGCCCGGCCGGTGCGGCCCGTCGGCCGTCTTCCCAACTCCGTTGCGTGGTGGGTACATTGACTTCTGTGGGGGCGGTTCTTGATCTGTTCCTCCTGGTCGGGGCAGCGGTCCTGGCCGGGCTGGCCGCGCTGCTCGCCTCGGCGGGCCGGACGGTCCGGGAGCTGCGCCGCGGCGGCGTCTGCGCCGTCGGCCGGGTCCGCCGGGTGCGCTGGCACACCACCTCCGAGGGGTACGAGCGCCGCCGGGTGACCATCGAGTACGGCCTGCCGGACGGCCGGGTGGTCGAACTGCTGCGGCACGACGCGCGCCCCGAGGGCGGCCGCTACCAGGAGGGGGACGAGGTGACCGTGCTGTACCACCCCGCCCGCCCCGGCCGGGGGCTGGCCGTCCACCCGGTGCGCCGGTTGCCGCCGCCTCCGAACGAGTTCGGGCTGGCGGCGCTCGCGCTGCTCTGCGCGCTGGGCGCGGCCGGCCTGCTGGTGCTGATGTTCTGACCGCGGGCCGGCCGGCCCGCGGTCACGTCCTGCCCAGGGCCGCCTGTTCCAGGTCGAGGTCGCGCTGGAGCAGCCGCAGGGTGGTGTCGCTGATCCGGTGCTCCTCGTACAGCCGGTGCAGCCGGTCGTTCTGCACCGTGATGACCTCGTGCCGCAGTTGGCGGTAGGCGTCGTCGGCCGTGTTGCCGTCGGGGGTCTCGGGGGTGCGGTCGAGCCGGGCGGTGAGGGCGCGGCGGACCCGGTCGACGGCGGTCTCCGGGACGGCCTCCAGTTCGGCCAGGCCGTCCACGTGGTCCAGGGCGGCGCGGTTGAGCTCGTCGCGGGCGTCGGCCTCCTCGCGCGCGGTGTGCTCGGGTTCCAGGGCGAGTCCGGAGCGGTTGACCACGGCGGCGAGGGTCAGTCCCTGGACGACCAGGGTGAGCACGACGTTGGAGACGGTCAGCACCAGGACCAGCGGCCGCCCGTCGAGCGCGGCGCCGCCCTCGGTCAGCAGCGGGATGGAGAGCGCGGCGGCCAGCGGCATGACGCCCCGGGTGCCGGCCCAGGTCACCACCCCGGCGACCCGCCAGGACAGCCGCCCCCGGCTGGGCCTGACGGCGCGGGTGAGCGGCAGGGTCCACAGCACCCGGACGGCGATCAGCACGGCGGCGATGGCCACCGACTGGAGCGGCCACCAGCCGGCGCCGGCCGGCAGCTCCCGGACCAGCGTGGGCAGTTCCAGGCCGACGATCGAGAAGACGACGCTCTCCAGCAGGAACACCACCACCGCGTACACGGCGTGCAGTTGCAGCCGGATCCGGGCGTCGGTGAGCCGGTGGCCGGAGCGGCCGAGCAGCACCCCGGCGACCACCACCGAGGTCACGCCGGAGGTGTGCGCGGACTCCGCCAGGACGTACGCCGCGTACGGGGTGACCAGGGCTATCACCGTCTCCAGCACCGGGTCGGTGGTGCGGCGGCGCAGCAGCCAGACCAGCCCGGCGACGGCCGCGCCGACCAGGCTGCCGCCCCCGCCGAGCAGCACCAGTTCGCCGCCCGCGGCGGGCAGGTCGACCGTCCCGCCGACCGCCACGGCGACGCCGACGGCGACCTTGAACAGCACCAGCGAGGTAGCGTCGTTGAACAGGCTCTCCGCCTGGACGAGCACCTGGACCCGCCCGGGCAGGGCGAGTCGGCGGCCGAGCGCGGTGACGGCCACCGGGTCGGTGCTGGAGAGCACGGCGCCGAGCACGAAGGCCATCGCGGGCGGCAGCCCGGCGACGGCGACGGCGAGGAAGCCGACGGCCGCGGCGGAGGCGAAGACCAGGCCGAAGGAGAGCACGGTGACGGGCCGCCAGACCGTGCGCAGGTCGCGCAGCGACAGTTCCTCGGCGGAGGAGTAGAGCAGCGGGGGCAGTACCACCGCGCCGATGACCTGCGGGGGGACGTGCAGCGCGGGGACGCCGGGGAGGAGGGCGACGCCGAGTCCGACGAGGACCAGCAGCGAGGGGGCGGGCACCCGCCATCGGCGGGCGAAGGTGGCCACGCTGGTGGCCAGGACGACCAGGACGAGAACGATCCCCACGGCGTGCATCTGCAGAAACGACCCATCGCACCATCGGGGTCGCCGTGGCCCGATCGCCGCAGTCGTCCCCCGAGCCGACCAGACTTCCCGGCACACCGATCGTCATCTTATCGGTCCTTTGGCGGGGTTCGGCAGGGAATTCCGGCGCCACGGCCCGCACCACCGGCCGGTGGTGCTGTTCCGAACGAGTTCACCGCATGCTCGCCGGAAGTCTTGCGGGCCGTGCACGTACGGAAGTTGGATGCACAACATCCCGCGATCCGCCGGGCCGACGACGTCCCCCCACGGAGCCCCGATGAACCTGCCGTCCCTGCGCCGCACCCTCGCCGCCGGTGCCGCCGCCACCGTGCTCGCCGCGCTCGGCGCCGCCCCGGCCGGCGCCGAGAGCGCCCCCGCCACCGCGCCGCCGCTGGACGTCCTGACCTACAACACCTTCCTGATGAGCACCTCGCTCTACCCCAACTGGGGCCAGCAGTACCGCGCCCAGGCGATCGCCTCGGCGGACTTCTTCCAGGGCCACGACGTGGTCGTGCTGGAGGAGGCCTTCGACAACGCCGCCTCCGACGCCCTGATCGCCAAGGCCTCCGCCGCCTACCCCTTCCACACCCCCGTGGTCGGCCGCTCCACCGGCGGCTGGGACGCCACCTCCGGCAGCTACAGCTCCACCACCCCCGAGGACGGCGGGGTCACCGTCCTCAGCAAGTGGCCGATCCTGCACAAGGAGCAGTACGTCTACAAGGACGCCTGCGGCTCCGACTGGTGGTCCAACAAGGGTTTCGCCTACGTCGTCCTCGACGTCGACGGCCGGCGCACCCACGTGGTCGGCACCCACCTCCAGTCCACCGACTCCGGATGTGCCAGCGGGCAGGCGGCCGCGATCCGGGCCAAGCAGCTCGGCGCGATGCGGGCCTTCCTGGACGCGAAGCGGATCCCGGCGGACGAGCCGGTGCTGGTCGCGGGGGACCTCAACATCGACTTCCACGGCCCCGAGTACCAGGCCCTGCTGGACAACGCCCACCTCGCCCCGGCCTCCGCCCGCACCGGCTGGCCGTACTCCTTCGACACCGCCGACAACTCCGTCGCCGCCTACCGCTACCCGGGCGAGCCCAAGGAGGACCTCGACCACGTCCTCTACCGCGCCGACCACGCCCGCCCGCAGCAGTACACCAACGAGGTCCGCCGGGTGCACAGCGCGCCCTGGACGGTGAGCAGCTGGGGCAAGAGCTACACCTACACCGACCTCTCCGACCACTACCCGCTGATCGCGCGCTGAGGCCGGGCGGCGCCGTCCGGCCGGGGACGGCGCCGCAGGTCGGGCGGGGCAGGTGCCGCGCCGCAGGTCGGGCGGTGCGGGTGCGGGGCCGCTGTGGCGGGCATCACAGCGTCCGGGCCGGTTCGGGCTCCTACGATCGGGAGCGCGGACGCCGGCCACGCCGGGACCGGTGCCCGCCCGGCAGCCCCGCGATCCGGCCCGAGGAGAAGCGCACCTTGACCAGCCCCACCGCCGCACCCGACAGCTACTACCAGCGCACCGGCGAGCAGCAGTACAAGCCCACCGTCCACGCCCAGGGCGCCTGGCACCCGGACGAGCAGCACTTCAGCCCGGTGGGCGGCCTGATCGTCCACGCGATCGACCGGCACCGGGCCGGGCGCCCCGCCGACGGCCTCGCCCTGGCCCGGGTGAGCTTCGACATCCTCGGCCTGATCGCCCTGGACGAACTGGAGATCACGGTCGAGACCCTCCGCCCCGGCCGCACCATCGAGCTGGTGGAGGCGGTCGCCTCGATCGCCGGCCGCGCCGTGGTCCGGGCCCGGGCCTGGTTCCTGGCCGAGCAGGACACCGCCGCCGTGGCCGGCACCCACGACGAACCGCTGCCCGCGCCCGAGGAGTTCGAGCCCTGGCCGATGAGCGAGCAGTGGGCCGGCGGCTACATCGCCTCGGTGGAGGTCCGGCGCCGCTCCACCGCGCCCGGCCGGGCCGCCGCCTGGCTCACCACCCCGCTGGAGCTCGTCGCGGGGGAGGCCGCGAGCCCGCACGCCGCGTTCGTCGCCCTGGTCGACACCGCCAACGGCATCGCCGTCCGGGAGCAGCCCACCGAGTGGATGTTCCCGAACACCGACCTGACCGTCCACTTCCACCGCCGCCCCGGCGGCCGCTGGACCGGCCTGGACACCGGCGTCAGCTTCGGCCCGGCCGGCCACGGCGTCACCAGTACCGTGCTGCACGACGTCCACGGCCCGGTGGGCCGGGCCGAGCAGATCCTCACCGTCCGTCGGCAGCAGGGCAGTTGACAACTGAGGTGGGTGCCGCCGAGGCGGCGGCACCCACCGCGGAGCGGCTCAGCCCGGCAGCGAGTCCATGAAGGAGCTCACCGAGAAGACCGCTCTGCCGGGCCCGGCCGGGCCGTAGCCGGGCGGGGAGGAGAGGCCGAACTCCTCCAGGGTGGCCCGGTAGGCCTGCAGCAGCCGGATGTGGTACTCCAGCGGCGCGCCCTGGGGGTTGGCCTTGCCCAGCGGGGTGGTGGGCTCGGGGCACCAGGTGGTGAAGCGCGGCACCACCCCGTGGGACATGAAGAAGCGCAGCCCCTCCCGGGTGGAGGCGATCGCCTCGTCGACGGTGGTGAAGCCGAAGGGCTCGGCCATCTCCACGCCCGCCACGAAGTTGGGGATCACGTTCTCCGCGCCGAACACCTCGGTGGAGTCCAGGATCCGGCGGTGCCACTCGTCCCGGCCGACGTAGCGCTCCTTGCCGGGGCAGTAGAGCTCGAACAGGCGCTTGTCCCACACCTCGAAGTTGGGGTGGTAGATCTTCACGCCGTAGTCGTGGAAGCGCTGCACGTCGTCGCGCGGCAGCGCCTGGGCGACCACCTTGCCGATCCAGCGGTCGGGGAAGCGCTCCTCGATGGCCTTGGCGTACTGCCCGTAGAAGTCCGCCTCGTCCCGGCCGCCGACCTGCGAGGTGATCGCGCCGCCGGTGAGGGTGTACGCCCGGGAGGCGCGGGCGGTGTCGTGGCGGTCGATGATCTCCAGCGCCTCCAGCACCTCCTCGACCGGCTTGACCCCGGTGTACGGGCGGCCGGCGGCCTTGTGCTGGCGCCAGTTGTGGTTGATGTCGCAGTACTGGCACTCCTCCTTGGCGCCGAAGTACTGGCACACCCGGAACACCGTGAGGTAGATCAGGTAGCCCCACTGGATGGTCGGGGCGACCTCCATCACCGACTTCCCGTTGGCCAGGGTGTGCCGGTAGTAGTCGGGCATCGGCGGCAGGCCGACGTCGGCGATCCGCGCGCCGTCCAGGTAGAGGCCGAGCGTGCCGTCCTCACCCGCACGCACCCGGTACGGCGAGTCGGGGTTGACCCGCACCGACACCACCGTGCGGCGCAGCCCGTACGGCCCGCCGGTCAGCACGACCTCCTCCGGCGGCCGGTTCAGCGCGGCGGCGCCCAGCTCGGGCAGGGTGCGGTGGTCGAAGGAGAAGATGAAGTACGACTTCGGTTTGATCTCGCCGCTGCCGTCGGCCCCGGTGCTGCCGCTGAGGGCGGACTCGTCGAAGGCCATGCCGCCGCGCAGCAGGTCCTCCTTGATCACCGCCTCCCGGGGCACGTCGGGGAAGCGCTCCATGAGGTCCTCGACGACTTCGGTGCGGCTGCGGGCCTGGCTCTCCATGTGCTGGTCTTCCTTCCTGGCCGCGTTCCTCTCACGGCGCCCCGCCCATTCTTCTCCCCCTTACGCCATCGGCGGGCGGCGGGACACCGGCCCACCCGCCGGTCGTCGCCCGGTCGCCCGCTGCCCGCCCGCCGGGTGCATGCGGGGGTGCGGGTGGGGGCGCGGGCGGTCCGGATCGGGTGATCCGCGGTCGAACGGCCCGCACTGCGGGGGGTGCGACGCCGTCGGGCGGCGCGGACACGGATGGTGATCGGCAGGTTGACGCGCTGCCCGGGAGGGCGGGGGCCGTCCGGCGCGGAACCGCAGCCCGGGGCCCCGGGTGGACCGATGCACGACACCGGCGCGGCCAAACGCCGTGAGCCGGAACGTTCACCCTATCGGGTGTAGAAGATCGTCCGTTGCGATCCGGAACGGGCTTTCGCGCCTACGGTGGGGAACCGAGCGAGACGGGGCCCGCGGCGTGGAGTTCCCCGTCGCGGCGGGCGAAATGACGACCCGTCACACCAGGCGATCCCTCTCAGAGGAGGCTCCATGCCCCTGTGCACCAGAACGGGTACCCCACCCGGGCCCGTCGACGCCCCGGCGGTGGGCTCATGAGCTCCCCGGCGATCGACCGGATCCTGCGCGGCCCGACCGGACTCGGCACCGCCGGGCTGCAGTTGAGGCCGCCGACGCCGGTGGCCGAGGCCGGGACGTCCGAGGCTGTGGCGCCCGAGGCCGCGGTGTCCGAGCTTGCGGATCCCGAGCTGCCGGTGGCGCAGACACCGGCGGTCGACGTCGCGGTGGTGGACGCGTCGGTGGTCGAGGTGGCCGTCGGCGCCGTCCCGGCCGCGGGGGCCGCGCTGGTCGGGGCCGTCGCGTCGGAGGCCCTGGCGGCCGCGGCCGCCGCGCTGGAGGCCGTCCTCCCCGAGGCCCTGCCGTCCGCGCCCGTGCCGTCGTCCGCCCCCGTGCTGCCCTCCGGTCCCGCGCTGACCTTCGGGGCCCCGGCCGCGGCGCGGAGCGGTGGCAAGCCGAAGACCGGCGACCCCATCCCCGGGCTCTACCACCACCCGATCGCCGAGCCCGACCCGGTGCGGGTGGCGGAACTCAGTCTCAAGATCAAGGCCTGGGCGATCGACGAGATCGAGCTCTACCCGCCGGAGTGGGAGAAGGACTTCGACGGGTTCTCCACCGGGCGCTACATGGTGGCCTGCCACCCCGACGCGCCGAGCGTCGACCACCTGATGCTCGCGGCCCGCCTGATGGTCGCCGAGAACGCGGTGGACGACTGCTACTGCGAGGACCTCGGCGGCTCGCCCGTCGGCCTGGGCAGCCGCCTGCTGCTCGCGCACACCGCGCTGGACCCGCTGCACACCACCGCGGAGTACCACCCGGCCTGGGAGGCCTCGCTCTCCGAGGACGCGCCCCGGCGCTCCTACCGGTCCGCGATGGACTACTTCGTCGCGGCCTCCACGCCCGCCCAGGCTGACCGCTTCCGGCACGACATGGCGCGGCTGCACATGGGGTACCTGGCCGAGGCCTCCTGGGCCGAGGCCGAGCACGTGCCGGAGGTCTGGGAGTACCTGGCGATGCGCCAGTTCAACAACTTCCGTCCCTGCCCGACGATCACCGACACCGTCGGCGGCTACGAGCTGCCCGTCGAGCTGCACGCGCTGCCCGCCATGCAGCGGATCATCGCGCTGGCGGGCAACGCGACCACCATCGTCAACGACCTGTACTCGTACACCAAGGAGCTCGCCAGCCCGGGGCTCCACCTGAACCTGCCGACCGTGATCTCCGAGCGGGAGGGCGTCTCGCGCCAGGAGGGCTACCTCAAGGCCGTCGGTGTCCACAACGAGCTGATGCACGCCTTCGAGGCCGAGTCGGCCGCGCTGGCCGTCGCCTGCCCGGTGCCGACCCTGGTGCGCTTCCTGCGCGGGGTGGCCGCCTGGCTCGACGGCAACCACTACTGGCACCGGACCAACACCCACCGGTACAGCCTGCCCGACTTCTGGTAACGCGCCGGTCGGCAGTCGCACCTTTTCGATAACCAACCCTGATCACCCTGGAGTTGACCCACATGTCCGTGACCGACGACATCACCACCGCCGGCACCGCCATTCCCGGCCCGGCCACCCCGTACCAGAGCGACATCGCGCGCTACTGGAACAACGAGGCCCGCCCGGTGAACCTGCGCCTGGGCGACGTCGACGGCCTGTACCACCACCACTACGGCATCGGCGAGATCGACCAGGAGGCGATCGGCGACCCGGCCGACAGCGAGCGTGAGAAGAAGGTCATCGCCGAGCTGCACCGCCTGGAGTCCGCCCAGGCCGACGTGCTGCTCGACCACCTCGGGGACATCAAGGCCGAGTCCACCCTGCTCGACGCGGGCTGCGGCCGCGGCGGCTCGATGGTCATGGCCCACCAGCGCTTCGGCTGCCGGGTCGAGGGCCTGACCCTCTCCACCCAGCAGGCCGAGTTCGGCAACAAGCGCGCCGCCGAGCTGGGCATCGGCGACTTCGTCCGCTCCCGGGTCGCCAACATGCTCGACATGCCGCTGGAGAACGGCTCGGTGGCCGGCTCCTGGAACAACGAGTCCAGCATGTACGTGGACCTGCACGACCTGTTCGCCGAGCACTCCCGGGTGCTGGCCGTCGGCGGCCGCTACGTGACCATCACCGGCTGCTGGAACCCGAAGTACGGCCAGCCGTCGAAGTGGGTCTCGCAGATCAACGCGCACTTCGAGTGCAACATCCACTCCCGTCGGGAGTACCTGCGGGCGATGGCCGACAACCGCCTGGTGCCCCAGGCCGTCATCGACCTGACCCCGGACACCCTGCCCTACTGGGAGCTGCGGAACACCACCTCGCTGGTCACCGGCATCGAGGAGGCGTTCATCGAGTCCTACAAGGACGGCTCCTTCCAGTACGTGCTGATCGCCGCCGACCGGGTCTGACCCCGGCGCAGGACCGACGGGCGGCCGCCCCGCGCACGCGGCACGGGG
>NZ_JBHZCY010000204.1:0-10443 GCF_042786665.1 Kitasatospora sp. NPDC059146
GGGGGGGTGGGGCGCCGCGGGTCCCGGGGGGGGGGCGGGCCGGGGGGGGGGGGGGGGGGGTGGGGCCCCCCGGCCCCCGCCCCCCGTTCCCCACGGTTCCCCCCGTTCCCCCGTGGGGTGACCCGACGTCCCCCGTCGCCGGGTCAGTCCGTCGCGATGGCCGCGAGGACGTTCATCCGTCCGGCCCGGAAGGCCGGTACGAGGGCGGCGACCAGACCGATCACCACCGAGGAGACCAGCGTCACCACGACCGTGGTGGTCGGGACGGAGAGCGTCCCGAGGCCCTGGTCCCGCAGCACCCGCTGGGCGGTGACGCCCCAGGCCAGGCCCAGCCCGGTGCCGAGCACGGCGCCGAACAGGGCGATCACCACGGACTCCAGGCGGATCATCCGGCGCAGCTGGCGGCGGGAGAGCCCGATCGCCCGCAGCAGGCCGATCTCGCGGGTCCGCTCCACCACCGAGAGGGCCAGGGTGTTGACCACGCCGAGCACCGCGACGGTGATCGACAGGCCGACCAGGCCGTAGATCAGGTAGAGCAGGGTGTTGACCTGGGACTGCACGAGCTCCTTGTAGCCGGCCTGGTCCTTGACGGTCAGCTGCGGGTACTGCCGCAGCGCGTCCTCCAGGGCGGTGAGCGTCTTGGCGACGTCGGTGCCCGGGGTGGCCTTGGCGAAGAAGGTCCGGACCGGAGGCTGCTCGGCGGCCGGGACCACCTTGGTCGCGGTGTCCAGGTCGACGAAGGTCCCGTCGCCCAGCAGTCCGCCCTTCTGGAACACCACGCCCACCGGCAGGGTCTGGGTGCGGCCCTTGCCGTAGTCGACGGTCACCTGGTCGCCGACCTTGAGGCCGTGGTCCTTGGCGAAGTTCTCGCCGATCCCGAGCGAGCCGCGGCCGATCGAGTCGACGGTGCCGGAGCTGACGGTGGGGTGGAAGTCCGTGCCGAAGAACGTGGCCGGCACCGCCGTGAGGTCCGTCCTGGCGCTCTGTCCGCCGGACAGCCGGACCTTGGCGCTCTGGAAGTTCTCCTGGGTCGTGACGTGGTCGATGCCCGGGGTCCGCTTCACCGCGTCGATCATCTCCCCGGTGACGCCCGTCGGGCCGCCGCCGATGATGTAGTCGACGCCCACCGACCTGTCGATCTGCTCGCTCGCCGACGTCACCGCCGAGGAGCTGAACACCGAGGAGCCGATCACCAGCGCCAGCCCGATCATCAGCGCGGCGGCGGTGGCACCGGTCCGGCGCGGGTTGCGCATCGCGTTGCGCTGGGCGAGCTTGCCGGAGGGCCCGAACAGGGCCGGGAGCAGGGCGCCGAGCACCTTGATGACGACGGTGGCCAGCAGCGGGCCGAGCACCACGAAGCCGATCAGGGTGAGCAGCAGGCCCAGGCCCAGGAGCTGCCCGCCGGTGCCCGCCTTCTCCGCCGTGCCGGCGAGCACCAGCAGGCCGGCGCCGCCGCCGGTGAGCAGCACGCCGAGGATCGTCCGGACGACGTTGGAGCGGGCCTCGGCCGGGGTGCCGTGGTCGCGCAGGGCGGCCATCGGGGCGATCCGGCTGGCCCGGCGGGCCGGGATCCAGGCGGCGATCACGGTGATCAGGACGCCGACCGCGTAGCCGGCCGCGAAGACGTCGGGCCCGATCACCAGGTCGCTCGCCTTGAGGTCCATGCCGATCGCGTTCATCAGCTTGATCAGGCCGACGGCGACGCCGAGGCCGACCGCCACCCCGAGGGTCGAGCCGAGCACGCCCAGGATCAGTGCCTCGACCAGCACCGAGCCGTTCACCTGGGCGCGGCTGCCGCCGATGGCGCGCAACAGGCCGATCTCGCGGGTGCGCTGGGCGACCAGCATCGAGAAGGTGTTGATGATCAGGAAGCCGCCGACGATCAGCGAGATCCCGGCGAAGCCGAGCATCGCGTACGTCATGAAGTCGAGGCCGCTGCCGATGGACTTGGTGTTCTCGTCCTTCTGCTCGGTCGCGGTCTTGACCTGGTAGCCGCCGCCGACCTCGGCGAGGGCGTCGGCCTTGAGCTGGTCGTCGCTGCGGCTGCCGTCGCCGTAGGCCTCGACGGAGGTGTAGGCCTGCTCGCCGAGCAGCACCTGCTGGGCGGTCGGGGTGTCCAGGAAGGCCAGCGCCGCACCGGGGTTGGTGGTGGTGAAGGTGGCGATGCCGACGATCGTGTACGGGTGCTGCCCGCCCGCGTTGTCGACCCGGATCCGGTCGCCGACGGCCAGCTTGGCCTTCTTGGCGGTGTCCGCGTCCAGCACCAGTTCGCCGGAGTCCTGCGGGACGTGCCCGGAGGTGAGCTTCACCGCGTTGCGCGGGGTGTCGGTCCAGTTGCCGACCAGGGTGGGTGCGCCGCTGGTCGGGCCGACCAGCTTGTCGGTGGCCGGGTTGACCAGGATCGCGTTGCCGACCATCACCTGGCCGACGGCGGTCTTCACGCCGGGCAGCCCGGCGATCCGCTGGGCGAGCGCGGCCGGGACGGTGGCGGGCTTGTCCCCGGCCTGCGGGTCCTCCTCGTCGGCCGGCTTGGGCGGCTGGACCGAGACGTCGGAGGCGGTCGCGGCGAACAGCTTGGAGAAGGTGCTGGTGGCGGTGTCGGAGAACACCAGGGTGCCGGAGACGAAGGCGACCGACAGCACGACGGCGATGAGCGAGAGCGCCATCCGGCCCTTGTGGGCGAAGAAGCTCCGCAGTGAGGTCTTGAGCAGCATGGTTTCGTCGTCCCGCCGTCAGCTGGTGCGCTTGCCGTCGAAACGGCGCATGCGTTCGAGGACGGAGTCGGCGGTCGGCGCGTGCATCTCGTCGACGATCACGCCGTCGGCGAGGAAGAGCACGCGGTCCGCGTAGCCGGCGGCGACCGGGTCGTGGGTGACCATGACCATGGTCTGGCCCAGTTCGTCCACCGAGCGGCGCAGGAAGGTCAGCACCTCGGCGCCGGCCCGGGAGTCCAGGTTCCCGGTGGGCTCGTCGCCGAAGATGATCTCGGGGCGGGCGGCCAGGGCGCGGGCCACCGCGACGCGCTGCTGCTGGCCGCCGGAGAGCTGGGTGGGGCGGTGCTTGAGCCGGCCGGCCAGGCCGACGGTCTCCACCACCTGGTCCAGCCAGGCCTGGTCGGGTCTGCGGCCGGCGATGTCCATCGGCAGCGTGATGTTCTCCAGCGCGTTCAGGGTCGGCAGCAGGTTGAACGCCTGGAAGATGAAGCCGATCTTGTCCCGGCGCAGGCGGGTCAGCTGCTTGTCCTTGAGGCCGGTGATCTCGGTGTCGCCGATCCGGATCTGTCCGCTGGTGACCGTGTCCAGCCCGGCCAGGCAGTGCATGAGGGTCGACTTGCCGGAGCCGGAGGGGCCCATGATCGCGGTGAAGCGGCCGCGCTGGATGTCCACGTCGACCGCGTCGAGCGCGGTGACCCTGGTCTCGCCCGAACCGTAGGCCTTGGTCACCTGGCGGGCCGAGGCGGCGACGGCGGACGGTCCGCCGGGAAGCTGGGGGTCGTACACGGCTGCTGCCGTCGTCACTGGAGTCTCCTAAGAAGTGGCCCACCCGTCGACCCCCACCCTTCCGACGCGGTCGGCCGGCGGACCCGATCGGATCGGGCCGCGCACGGTGGGGCGGGGATGTAGGAACCACGTTAGGAGCCGGTCCCGGTCGGCTCGTCCTCCGTCGGAATGAAGCGCTGCAACCAAGGTTCTACGGGTGCGGCGCCCCCTCCCCCTAGGGGGCGCCGCGGGCCTTCTCGGGGACGCCCCGTACGGGGTCGGGCCCGCCGGCGGCTCAGCCGGTCAGCACCGGCGCGGCCAGCCGTTCCAGGGCGTCGGCGAACCCCTCCACGACGGGGACGAGTTGGGCGTCGGTCTCGCACTCGACGAGGGTCCGGCCGTCCTCCCCGGCGGTGATGTGGCGGTCGAGCACGAACCAGCCCTGGGTGATGTGGCCGGCGCCCATCGAGCTGAGCACCGGGCGCAGCGCGTAGTCCACGGCGAGGACGTGCGCGGGCGAGCCGCCGGTGGCCAGCGGCAGGACGGCCTTGCCGGCCAGCGCGTACTGCGGGAGCACGTCCAGCAGGGCCTTGAGCAGGCCCGAGTAGGCGGCCTTGTAGACGGGGGTGCCGATGACGACGCCGTCGGCGCGGGCGAACAGCTCGGTGACGGCGACGATCCCGGGGTGGTCGAAGTCGCCGGACAGCAGGGCCTGCGCGGGCAGGCTGCGGGCCTCGAAGGGGATGACGTGGTGGCCGCGGTCCACCAGGCGCGCGTCGACGTGGCGCAGCAGCCGGGTGGTGCGGGAGGTCGCGGACGGGGAGCCGGAAACGGACAGGACGGTGGCCATGGGTTCACCTCTGGCTGGAAGCGGGTCGGGGGTCTCGACGGGCGCGCTTCAGCGACGACAGAGCGAACCGGACACACGCTGGAGGTCGACGTGGCGCCGACGCGTGAGTGCCCGACTCTGATCCATGTCGAAATGCAAACACGGTGCGTTCGAACCGGTCAAGGAACGTTTCAGCAAGCGGAACGGGGGTGACGGGCGCATTTCACGCCGGAACGATCCGGTACGTGCATCAAAACTGCTACAAGAGGCCTGGCAGGGGCCCCGGGGGGAGTCAGCCGGACCGGGGTCGGGCATCCTCGACGGCATGAACACGTGGCAGGAGGGCCGCCCGGGCGGCGGAGGCAACCCCTACGGAGGCAACGGCGGCGGCCCGGCGTCCGAGCGACCGCTGCCGGCCTCCCTCAACCCGCGCGGGGCCGGCGCGCCCGCCCCCCGGCAGCCGGAACCGCCGCACCGGCTCGGCGGCGTCCCGCCGCAGGGCGCCCCCGGCGGCCCCGGACGGCCGGGCCCCGGCGGCCCGGGCGGACCGGGCCGGCCCGGCGGCCCCGGCGGCCCCGGTGGTCCCGCCGGAGCGCGGCCGGGCGGCGCGCAGTCCCGGCGCTGGCCGCGGCGGCGGGTCGTCAAGTGGACGGTCTTCGGCCTGCTGATCGCCGTCATGGTGACCTCCGTGTCCACCTGGTTCTGGGCGGACTCCAAGCTCAACCACGACAACGTGCTGGCCGGCTACCCGGGCCGCCCGGCCGCCGGCAAGGGCACCAACTGGCTGATCGTCGGCTCCGACAGCCGCGAGGGCCTCAGCGAGTCCCAGATGGACACCATGCACACCGGCCACGACGTCGAGGGCAAGCGCAGCGACTCGATGATGATCCTGCACATCGGGGACAACGGGAACACGCTGATGAGCATCCCGCGCGACTCCTGGGTGCCGATCCCCGAGTTCAGGACGAGCGCCGGGAAGACCGTCAAGGCCACCACCTCGAAGATCAACTCGGCCTTCGCCACCGGCAACGGCCGCCTCCTGGTGCAGACCGTCGAACTCAACACCGGCATCCGCATCGACCACTACGCCGAGATCGGCTTCGCCGGGTTCGCGGGCATCGTCGACTCCGTCGGCGGCGTCGAGATGCACATCGACCAGGACATCAAGGACAAGGACTCCGGCCTCGACCTCAAGGCCGGCGACCAGACCCTCAACGGCACCCAGGCCCTGGCCTTCGTCCGCCAGCGCCACCAGATGGCCGACCAGGACCTCGGCCGGATGCGCAACCAGCAGAAGTTCCTCGGCGCCCTCGCCCACCAGGCCGCCTCCCCGGGCACCGTGCTCAACCCGTTCACCTTCTACCCGCTGGTCGACTCGGCGCTCGGCACCCTGATCGTCGACGACGACTGCGGGCTGACCGACCTGGGCTCGCTCTTCCTCGCCATGAAGGACGTCAACGGCGGCGGCGGCAAGACCATGACCGTCCCGATCGGCAACGCCGACTACCACACCAAGACCGGCGAGTCGGCGGTGCAGTGGGACGCCGCCAAGTCCAAGCAGGTCTTCGAGGCGTTCAAGAACGACACCGCGGTACCCGAGTTCAAGTAGCCGCCGCGCGGGGGCCCGTCCGACGGCGGGGCCCCCGCGCGCGTTCAGGCCGGGACGGCTCCCGGCAGCCGGTCGAGCACGATGCCGAAGTGCTCGCGGTACGCGGACAGCGCGTCGGCGTCGGTGAGTTCCTCCTCGGCGCGGGTGCCGTCCGGGGCGGTGCGGACCAGCCGGGTGCCGTTGAGGGTGGTGCGGCCGCCGTCCGCGGCGAGCATCGAGCAGGTGGTCCCCCGGGCGAACGGGGACTTCGGCGAGGTCGCGTGCCACCAGCAGGTCGGGGTGAAGTCGGACAGCGGGTGCGGGTGCCGGCCGACCCGGTACTGCGGCACCCCGTCCAGCAGGACGTCCAGGTCGCCGTCGTCGCCGTACGGCCGCAGCAGCGCCGTACCGTGCGGGTCGCTCTGGGCCCCGCGCCCGTCCAGCCGCACCGGGTGCCGGGTGAACCGGCCGAACCCCACGTCGACCAGCCAGGGTTCGTCCAGGTCGACCCGCAGCGCCAGGTGGTCGAACGGCGGCCCGGGCCGCTCCCCGTCGAACACCCGGGCCGCCAGCAGGCTCACCCGGTACCCCAGCGACGTCAGCAACTCGGCGAAGGCGCCGTTGAGTTCGTAGCAGAAGCCGCCGCGCCGCCGGTCCACGACCTTCGCCACCAGCGCCGCCGGGTCCAGCACGATCGGCTCGCGGAGGTGGACGCTCAGGTTCTCGAACGGGACGGCCCGCAGATGGGCCTCCTGCAAGCGCGCCAGACCCGCCGCCGACGGCTCCCCGGGATCCGGCACCCCGATCCGCTCCAGGTAGGCCGTCCGCGCGGCCGGGACCATTCCCTCGTACGCATCTTCATGATCCACCCGCCCATTCTCCACCCGGGCGGCAGGGGTGCGGCATCGGTCCTTCGGCCTAGGATGCGCCCCGGGAGGCACCGTGGGAGGCACCACGGAAGACACCACCGCCCCGGAGCGGGGGATCGGCGGATCCGACTCCCCGCTCCGGGGCGGTGGCGTGCGTCAGGGGCCCAGGAGGGCTGCGGTCAGACGGACTCGACCTCGCCGGACTTGGCGATCTTGATGACGGCCGAGGTGCGGCCGCTCTGCGAGCCGAGGCCCTCGATCTTCTTCACCAGGTCCATGCCCTCGACGACCTCGCCGAAGACGACGTGCTTGCCGTCCAGCCAGTCGGTGACGATGGTGGTGATGAAGAACTGCGAGCCGTTGGTGTTGCGGCCGGCGTTGGCCATCGACAGCAGGCCCGGGCGGGTGTGCTTGATCTTGAAGTTCTCGTCCTCGAACTTCTCGCCGTAGATGCTCTTGCCGCCGGTGCCGTTGTGGTTGGTGAAGTCACCGCCCTGCAGCATGAAGGCGGGGATCACGCGGTGGAAGCCGGAGCCCTCGTAGCCGAAGCCGTTCTGGCCGGTGGCCAGCTCACGGAAGTTGCGCGCGGTCTTCGGGACGACGTCGTCGTACAGCTTGAAGACGATGCGGCCCGCCGGCTCGTCGTTGATGGTGATGTCGAAGAAAACGTTGGAACCCATGCAGGGATCATGGCACGAGCGGCCGCGCGTCGCGCGCCACCCCCGTAGGGGGCGAGGTCACGGCGGCGTGTTATCCCGCTCGTCCCGCTCGCCGCCCGGCGTCGGGCGGCCGCCGGTGGGGCTCAGGCCTTGAGCTTGCGCCAGACCGTCTCCAGGGCGGCGATGTCCGCCGGGTCCAGCCGGTCGGTGAACACCGGGGCCAGGGCGGCCCGCCGGGTGGCGTCCGCCTCGGCGAAGAGCGCGCGGCCCCGCTCGGTCAGCTCGATCCGCACCGAGCGCGCGTCCGAGGCCGAGGGCGTCCGGGCCACCAGCCCGCGCCCGGCCAGGGCGTCGACCACCCGGGAGACCTGGCTGCGGCTCAGCATGGTCTTGGCACCGAGGTCGGAGGCCGCCACCGGCTCCCGCTGCCCGGCCAGCCAGAGCATCACCTCGAACCAGGACAGCGGCAGCCCGTGCACCCGGGCGAGCTCCCGGTCCACCCGGGCGGCCAGCGTGGTGCCGGCCCAGACCAGGCCGTAGAAGGCGTGGTCCTGCTCCGACAGGGGGCCCAGGGAGAGATCGGCGCGGTCCATGCCGTTCATCGTACCGAGGTTGCGTGCGTGTGCACACAGTGCCGGGCGTCCACGGGCGCCCCACAGGCCGCGACCGCAACGGCCGGCCAGTAGCATCGGCCTCCAACCAGCCTGAGGGGGGCGGAACATGAACCGGATCGGGGTCTACCTGGCACATCCGCGGCCGGGCAGCTTCAACCACGCGCTGTACCAGGCCGTGGTGGACGAACTGCGCGGACGCGGCTGCGAGGTGCGGGCGCACGACCTGTACGCCGACGGGTTCGCACCACTGCTCACCGCCGGGGAGACCGGCACGGTCGACGACGCCGGGACCGCCACCGACCCGCAACTCGCCGCGCACCGCGCCGAGGTGGCCACCCTGGACGCCCTGGTGCTGATCCACCCCAACTGGTGGGGCATGCCGCCCGCGGTCCTGGCGGGCTGGGTGCAGCGGGTCCTGGCCCCCGGCGTCGCCTACAAGCTCGGCACCGCCGACGGCGAACCCGCCGGACTGCTGCGCGCCGGGCGGGCCCTGGTGCTGAACACCTCGGACACCCCCGAGGCCCGGGAGCGCGAGGAGTTCGGCGACCCGCTGGAACGGATCTGGGCGGCCTGCGTACTGCCGTACGTCGGCGTCACCGACGTCCGGCGGACGGTGTTCCGCACCGTCACCGGCGCCCCCGCCGCCGAGCGCGCCGAGTGGCTGCGACAGGCCCGGGAGCAGGCGGCCGCGCTGCTCGACTGAGCCGGCCCGCACGGTGCGGGGCGGGACAGGGCGGCTACAGCTCCACCTCCGCCACGTCCTGGTCGCCGCTCAGCTCGCCGGTGGGCCGGAAGCCCAGCCGGGCGTAGAACCCGGCCGGGCCGTCCGGGCCCGGGTGGTAGGTGACCGTCGCCCGGGTGCCGCCGCGGCGGCGGATCTCCGCGCAGACCTGCTCGACCGCGAACCGGCCGTAGCCGCCGCCCTGCCGCCCGGCGTCGACCAGCAGGCGCCACAGGCCGGAACGGGGGCGGTCGTCCGGCCGCCCGGGGTGGAAGCGGATGTCGAAGAAGGCCATCACGAAACCGACCGGCCGGCCGCCGTCCAGGATCAGCCGGGGCCAGGCCGTGTCCCCGTACACGTACGCCTCGGCCAGCGACTTCGCCACCGGGGCGACCAGGCCCTCCTGGTCGGGCCGGACCCGCAGGGCGAGGGCGGCGTCGATGTTCTCGGGGGTGAGCCGGGCGAGGCCGAGCGTGTCGGTCGTGGTGCGCATGGCGGGCAGCCTAGGCAGCCGGGCTGCCCGCCGTCGCCCTGATTCCCCCCGCGAGCGGGGTCAGCTGCCGGCCGGGAAGTCCGTGCCGCGGCCGACCGCCGCCCAGGCCTCGGCCTCCTTGCGGGCACCGTCCAGGTTGCCGAGGACGGCGTCCACCGCGTCGGTGCCGAGCGCCAGCCGCAGCGGGGTCCGCTCGGCGGCCAGCGCGGCCAGGATCGCCGCGGCGGCCTTCGCCGGGTCCCCCGGCTGCTTGCCGTCGGAGTCCGGCAGGCCGGTGCGGACCGGGCCGACCAGCGGCTCGTAGGCCTCGATCGGGGCGGAGTGGGCCAGCGCGCCGCCGCCCGCGAAGCCGGTCCGGAACGACCCCGGCTCGACGACCAGCACCTTGATCCCGAAGCCGGCCACCTCCTGGGCCAGCGCCTCGGAGAGCCCCTCCAGGGCGAACTTGGTGGCGGAGTAGGCGCCGACGCCGGGGAAGGAGAAGCGGCCGCCCATGCTGCTCATCTGCACCACGGCGCCGGCGCCCCGGGCCCGCATGTGCGGCAGTACGGCCCGGGTGAGCGCGGCCGGGCCGAAGAAGTGCAGCTCCATGAGGTCGCGCAGCTCGGCGTCGGTGGTCTCCTCGACGGCGCCGATCACGCCGCGCCCGGCGTTGTTGACCAGGACGTCGATCCGGCCGTGCCGCTGCACGGTCTCGGCGACCACGGCGAGGATCTGCTCCTGGTCGGTGACGTCCAGCCGCACCGGGACCAGCCGGCCCGGGTGGGCGGCGGCCGGTTCGGCCAGCGCCTCGGGGCGGCGGGCCGCCGCGACCACGGTGTCGCCGGCCGCCAGGGCGGCCTCGGCGATGGCCTGGCCGAAGCCGGAGTTGGCGCCGGTGATCAGCCAGACCTTGCCGTCGGTGCGCTGCTCGGGGGTGCTGCTCATGATCCGTGGACTCCCGCAATGATCGTGCTCGGCAAACGAGTTGACGATCATTTATGACATCCGGCAGCCCGCCCGTCCAGGAAGGTTCGATGCCGGACGAACAGCCGGACGATCGACGGCCCCCGACCGCACGGCGGCGGTCGGGGGCCGTTGCGAAGGTCCTGGCGACTACGGCAGGTTGCGGGCCATCACGATCCGCTGGACCTGGTTGGTGCCCTCGTAGATCTGGGTGATCTTCGCGTCCCGCATCATCCGCTCCACCGG
>NZ_JBHZCY010000205.1:0-10334 GCF_042786665.1 Kitasatospora sp. NPDC059146
GTACGTCCAGTACGAGGCCGACTCGGGCGCACGCCCAGCCGGGCGCCCAACGCCGCGCGCTGATCTGCCAAGATCCGCCGGACAGGCCCTAGACGACGGCGCCGTGGTCCGGGTCCTCCGGCTCGTCCTCGTCGCGGTCCTTCATCCGGGCGACCAGGGTGACGAAGCCGCCGAGGAAGGCGGTGACCCCGACCCAGGCGGGCCAGCCGGAGATCTCCCGCCACACCACCGCGTCGATCAGCAGCAGCGCCGGGCCGCCGAGCACGGCCAGCCAGGCGAACTTGGCGGTGGCGTCGGCGGCCGGCAGCGGCGGGGGCTCCGGCGGGACGAAGTGGCCCTCGTCGGCGTCCTCGGCCAGCTCGAAGTCGCGCGGGCCCGAGGTGGAGGCGGGGAGGACGGGGCGGCCGGAGCGGGGGCGCGGCTGCGGGGCGAGGTCCGAGAGCTCGTCCGGGTCGCTCTGGCCGGCCTTGGGGCCGGCGCCGTCCTTGTAGCCGTCCTTGTAGCCGCCCTTGAGCTCGTTCTGCGCCCGGAGGTTCTCGACCTCGGGCCAGTTGGGGTTGGTGAGGTCGACCGGGTCGTCGAACTGGGCGACCAGGGCCGCGAAGATCGCGTCCTGCTCGGCCTGGCTGCGTTCGGGGGCGCTGCGGCGCGGGCGGGACTCCGCCGCTGCCGTGGTGTCCTCCCCGGCGGGCCCCGGCGCGGTGCCGTCGGCCTCCGTGCCGCCCGCGGCGACGCCGCCGCCCTGGACCGTGCCGTCCCCGTGGACGGTGGCGTTCCCCCCGCCAGCGGCGTCCCCCTGGGCGGTGGCGTCCTTCGGCACACCGTCGGTGCGCGCTCCGTCCGTCCGCGCGCCGTCCTCGCGGGGCTTGTCGTCCCCGCCGCCCGCCGTGCTGCTCTCGTGCACTTCCGGCCCTTCAGCCATGGTGATCGTCGGATTCGGCCCTGTCGGCGCCCGTCGCGTGCGCGGGAGCCAGCCGTCGGATGAAGTCCAGGCTCGCCCCGAATATTTCCGCCGCGTCGTGGTCCAGCGTCGCGACGTGGAAACTGCGCTGGCACAGCCGTTCCGTCACGTCCGTCGAGGATATCCGGGCCAGCACCAGCTCCGAGTTGGCCGGCGAGACCACGTGGTCCTGCGGGCTGTGGAAGAGCAGCACCGGCTGGGTCACCTCGGGCAGCCGCCGCTGGACCTCCTGCCACAGCCGGCTCAGCGACCAGGCGGCGTGCAGCGGCGTCCGGTCGTAGCCGAGCTCCCGGGCGCCGGGCTTGTGGATGTCGTTGGCGATCCCCGGGACGCTCGGGACGAGGTGGCGCAGCACCGGCAGCAGTACCCCGGCGGGGTTGTCCGAGCGCACCGACGGGTTGACCAGCACCAGCCCGGACACCGTCGTGCCGTGCAGCGCGGCCAGCCGCAGCGCCAGCGCGCCGCCCATCGACAGCGCGCAGACGAACACCTGCTCGCACTCCTCGGCGAGGGTCAGCAGCTCGCGCTCGACCGTCGCGTACCAGTCCTCCCACCGGGTGACCTGCATGTCCTGCCAACGGGTCCCGTGGCCCGGCAGCAACGGGAGCGAGACGGTGAACCCGGCCGCCGCCAGTTCCTCGGCCCACGGCCGCAGCGACTGGGGGGACCCGGTGAACCCGTGGCACAGCAGCACCCCGACCGGTCCGCCGCGGTGGCGGTACGGTTCGGCACCGGGCAGCAGCGGCATGGCGGACTCCTTCGCGGGCGGGTGGCGCTGGGGGAGGGGACGCTGGGAGGGGAGCTGCAGGAATCCGCATCGTCCCACGCCCCGCGCCGGGACGTACACCCCCTACGGCGGGCCCGGGCACGGCGGGTGGCCGCGGGGCATTAGGATCGACCGGTCCGCATAACAGGAGGCCCGGGTTGTTCTACCGACTGATGAAGATGATCGTCGCGCCACTGCTTCGGATCTTCTTCCGGCCGTGGATCGAGGGTGAGGAGAACATCCCCACCGAAGGTGCGGCGATCATCGCGAGCAACCACCTTTCCTTCTCGGACTCGTTCTTCTTCCCCGCGCTGATCAAGCGCCGGGTGACCTTCATCGCGAAGGCCGAGTACTTCAACACCCCGGGCCTCAAGGGCCGGTTGACCGCCGCCTTCTTCAAGGGCGTCGGCCAGCTGCCGGTGGACCGCTCGGGCGTGCGCGGCGCCGGCGAGGCCGCGATCCGCAGTGCCATCGCGGTGCTGGACCGCGGCGAGCTGTTCGGCGTCTACCCCGAGGGCACCCGCTCGCCCGACGGCAAGCTGTACCGCGGCAAGGTCGGCGGCCTGGCCCGGGTCGCGCTGGCCACCGGCGCCCCGGTCATCCCGGTCGCCATGATTGACACCGAGAAGGTGCAGCCGCCCGGCCAGGTGGTGCCCAACTTCGGCATCCGCCCGGGCATCCGGATCGGCCGCCCGCTGGACTTCTCCCGCTACCACGGCATGGAGAACGACCGCTTCATCCTCCGTTCGGTGACGGACGAGGTGATGTACGAGATCATGCGGCTCTCCGGCCAGGAGTACGTGGACATCTACGCCACCGCCGCCAAGCGGCAGATCGCCGACGAGAAGAAGAAGGCCGACGCCGAGCGCCGGGCCGCCGCCAAGGCGGAGAAGGCCGAGGCCGAGAAGGCCGCCGAAGCCGAGAAGGCGGCGGAGGCCGGGAAGGCGGCGGAGGCCGGGAAGGCCGGGCAGCAGGACCAGCAGGAGCAGAACGGCACCGGGTCGGCCTGACCGACCCGGTCGGGTCCAGGGGAGGGGCCGGGAGATGGCGGACGGCGCGAGAACGGGTGCCGCGGTGGGCGGCGCGGTGGCGGCGGGCGGCATGTCCGTCGAGCTCCCGCTGTGGAAGGCGATCTCGTACTTCCGGGTGCTGGCCCTCTGCTACGCCCTGCTCCGGTACTTCAACTCGTACCTGCACTTCCTGCACCCGGTCGCGGGCTGGATCTACTTCGGCGCGCTGATTCTTTGGACGCTCGCCAGCACCCGGGCCTTCGCCAACCCGCAGCGCTGCACCTGGTACGTCCTCGGCTTCGACCTCGCCCTGGCCGTGACCGGCATCGTGATGAGCGGGATGACCGACGCCCCGGCCCGGATCAGCCACGGCGCGCCCACCCTGCCGACCATCTGGGCGGCCGGCACCGTCCTCGGCTTCGCCGCCAAGGGCGGCTGGCGTCCGGCGGCGGCGTCCGGCGCGGTGATCGGGGTGGCCAACATCCTCGGCCACGGCGGCCCGACCGGCGACAACGTCCACAACATCGTGCTGCTGCTGGTGGCCGGCTGCGCCATCGGGTACGTGATCGAACTGGCCCGCGCCAGCGAGGCCACCCTCACCCGGGCGCTGCAGGTCGAGGCGGCCACCCGGGAGCGCGAGCGGCTCTCCCGGGACATCCACGACGGTGTGCTCCAGGTGCTCGCGCTGGTCCAGCGCCGGGGCGCCGAGCTGGGCGGGAGCGGCGGCGGAGGTACCGGCGGCGGCACCACCGACTTCGCCGAGCTGGGCCGCCTCGCCGGTGAGCAGGAGCGCGCGCTGCGGGCCCTGATGACCGGCGGCCCGCTGCCGGCCCAGCGGTTGCCGGAGGCGGACCGGGCCGAAGCGGCCGACCCGGCCGGGCCACGCGACCTGACGGCACTGCTACGCGGCCACGCCGACGAGCGGATCACCCTCTCCGCCCCCGGCACCCCGGTGCTGCTGCCCGGCCCGGCGGCGGGCGAGCTCGCCGCGGCGGTCGGGGCGGCCGTCGACAACGTCCGCAAGCACGCGGGGGAGTCGGCCCGGGCCTGGATCCTGGTGGAGGACGAGCCGGAGGCCGTCACGGTCAGCATCCGCGACGACGGCCCGGGCTACGCCCCCGGCCGGCTCGGCGAGGCGGAGCGGGCCGGGCGGCTGGGCGTCTCCCAGTCCATCCGCGGCCGGGTGCTGGACCTCGGCGGCACGGCCGAGCTGTACTCGGCGCCCGGGGAGGGCGTCGAGGTCGAACTGCGCGTTCCGAGGAAGGCCTCTCCATGACCGACCAACCGATGACCGACCGGCCGGCCGCCGGGCCGCAGTCCACCGACCGGCCGGTCCGGGTGATGGTGGTGGACGACCACCCGATGTGGCGGGACGCCGTCTCGCGCGACCTGGCCGAGTCCGGCCTGGACGTGGTGGCCACGGCGGGCGACGGCGAGGAGGCGGTGCGCCGCGCCCGGGCCTGTTCGCCGCAGGTGGTGGTGCTGGACCTCAACCTGCCCGGTCTGTCCGGCGCCGAGGTGTGCCGTCAGGTGGTCGGGCACGACCCGGCGGTCCGGGTGCTGGTGCTGTCGGCGAGCGGCGAGCACCAGGACGTGCTGGAGGCGGTGAAGTCCGGGGCGACCGGGTACCTGGTGAAGTCGGCCGGGCGGGAGGAGCTGCTGGACGCGGTGCGCCGTACGGCCGTCGGCGACGCGGTGTTCACGCCGGGCCTGGCCGGGCTGGTGCTCGGCGAGTTCCGCCGGCTGGCCGCCGAACCGGCCCCGTCCTCGGCGCCGGCCGTCCCGCAGCTGACCGCCCGGGAGACCGAGGTGCTGCGGCTGGTGGCCAAGGGCCTGTCGTACCGGCAGATCGCCGACCGGCTGGTGCTGTCGCACCGGACGGTGCAGAACCACGTGCAGAACACCCTGGGCAAGCTGCAGTTGCACAACCGGGTGGAGCTGGTCCGGTACGCGATCGAGCAGGGACTGGACGAGGAGCTGTAGGTCCGGTCCTCGAACTCCCGCCCCGCGGAGGGGAGTTCGAGGACCGGACCGGGGCCGCTCAGCCCCGGACGGCCGCGGCCTCCCGCAGCAGGGCGGCGACGATGCCCACGCCGTCCCGGGTGAGCACCGACTCCGGGTGGAACTGGAGGCCCGCGAAGCCGGGGCCGCGCAGCGCGTGGACGTCGCCGGTGGCGGCGTCCCGGGCCACCTCGACGCCCTCGGCGGCGAGCCGGGCCGCGTCGGCCTCCGAGCAGCGCGCCGTGAAGGTGTTGTAGAAGCCGACCGTCCGCTGGTCGCCGAACAGGTCGATGCTCTCCTGGGCGCCCTGGTAGGGGACGGCCTTGCGGCCCAGGGCGAGCCCGAGTTCGGCGGCGAGCAGCTGGTGGCTGAGGCAGACCGCGAGCAGCGGGGCCGTCCGGGCGCCGGAGCGGACGGCGGCCAGGGCGTCCGCGACGACCGGGCGCAGCACCGCCATCTTGGGGTCGTCGGCGAGCGCCGGGTCGCCCGGGCCGGGGCCGAGCACCAGCGGGCCGCGGTGCGCCGCGACCAGTTCGCGCAGGCCCGGCCGGTCGAAGCGGACCACGGTGACCTGGTGGCCGAGCGAGGTCAGCAGGTGGGAGAGCATCGAGGTGAAGGTGTCCTCGCCGTCCACGACGAGGGTCGGCAGGGCCTCGGTGACCCGGGACGGCGCCTGCATCCGCAGCCAGAACGGGGCGAGGCCGGCCCGGCGGGAGTCCAGTGCGGCCTGCACCCGGTGGTCGTCGGCGAGCCGGGGCCCGCCGGGGTGCGGCCGCCGGGCGGGGGCGGGCCGGGCGCCGATCGCGGTGAGCACCCCGGCGGCCTTGGCGTGGGTCTCGGCGACCTCGGACGCGGGGACGGAGTGGCGCACCAGGGTCGCGCCGACCCGGACGACCAGCCGCCCGGTGGCCGGGTCGATGTCGGCGGTGCGGATGCAGATCGGCGAGTCGAGCAGCTGCCCGCCGCTCGCGGAGCGCCCGATCAGGGCGAGCGCGCCGGAGTAGTAGCCGCGCCCGGTGGGCTCGTAGCGGCGGATCACCCGGGTGGCGTTCTGCACCGGGCTGCCGGTGACGGTGGCGGCGAACATCGTCTCGCGCAGCACCTCGCGGACGTCCATCGAGGTGCGGCCGCGCAGCTCGTACTCGGTGTGGGCGAGGTGGGACATCTCCTTGAGCCGGGGGCCGAGCACCTGGCCGCCGAGGTCGCCGACCGTGCACATCATCTTGAGCTCCTCGTCGACCACCATGGTGAGCTCCTCCAGCTCCTTGGGGTCGTGGAGGAAGCGCAGCAGCGAGTCGGGGTCGGAGCCGCCGGCCGGGTAGCGGTAGGTGCCGGAGATCGGGTTCATCACGACGGTGCCGCCGCTCTGCCGGACGTGCACCTCGGGGGAGGCGCCGACCAGGACCCGGTCCCCGGTGTGCACCAGGAAGGTCCAGTACGCGCCGCGCTCCTGCTCCAGCAGCCGACGGAACAGCGCGAGGGCGAGGGCCGGCCCGAAGTCCTCCAGGGTGGCGTGGAAGTCGCGGCGGATCACGAAGTTGGCGCCCTCGCCGTTGCCGATCTCGTCGTCGATCACCCGGCGGACGATCGCCGCGTACGCCTCGTCGTCCACGTCGAAGGCGCCGCCGGACAGGCGGACCGGCTCCTGCGGCAGGGCGGCGGTGAAGGCGGCCAGCGGCAGGGCGTACTGCTCGGTCACCGCGAGGGCCTGCAGCGGGGTGCCGTCGTCGTGGGCCTCGAAGCCGCGCTCGCGGATCTGCCGGTACGGGACCAGGGCGAGCAGGTCGTGGACCGGTCCGGCGGCGGGGACGCCGGTCCGGACCGGCAGGTCGGCCAGGCGCTGGTAGCTGTCGACGGTGCCCAGCAGCACCTCGACGGTGTCCGGGGCGTGCCGGGGGGTGCGGCGGTGCAGCAGGGCGAAGGCGGGGGCACCGGGGGCGGTGAGGCGGGCGAGCAGCTCGGCGGGGGTGGTCACGAGTACGGCTTCCTTCCGGGGTGGAGGGCGAGGGCGGTGCGGGTTCCGCTCCCGGAGGGCCGTCTGCTCGAAAAGCACGACGGCCGCCCCGAGGGGCGGCCGTCGTGTTCGTCTAGGAACGCGCGATCGGTGGGCCACCCAGGGGGGAGGCCCACCACCAGGAGTGGTTGCGGGGCGCGTGCATGGGTCGAGCGTAGCGGACGGGGCCGTGCGGGTGAGTCCGCTCACGTGAGATGTCCGGGACGTGTCTCACCCATCGGGCAATGGTCACGGAACGCTCGCGGCACCCCGTAGCCTTGCCGTGTGACCGCTACGACTGAGACAACGAGGACTGGCCACTCCTGGCAGTCCCTGCCCGCGGCGCAGCAGCCTGAATGGCCGGACCAAGAGGCTCTGCGCAAGACCCTTGCTGAGCTCGCCTCCTATCCGCCGCTCGTCTTCGCCGGCGAGTGCGACCAGCTGCGCGCCCGGCTCGGCGCCGTGGCACGCGGGGAGGCCTTCCTCCTCCAGGGCGGAGACTGCGCCGAGGCCTTCGACGGCGTGTCGGCGGAGCACATCCGCAACAAGCTGAAGACGCTGCTCCAGATGGCCGCCGTGCTGACGTACGCGGCCTCGGTGCCGGTCGTGAAGGTCGGCCGGATCGCCGGCCAGTACTCCAAGCCGCGCTCGAAGTCGACCGAGACCCGCGACGGCGTGACCCTGCCGGTCTACCGCGGCGACTCGGTGAACGGCTTCGAGTTCACCCCCGAGTCCCGGATCCCGGACCCGGAGCGGCTCAAGCGGATGTACAACGCGTCCGCCGCGACGCTGAACCTGGTGCGCGCCTTCACCACCGGTGGTTACGCCGACCTGCGCCAGGTGCACGCCTGGAACCAGGACTTCGTGCGCAACTCGCCGGCCGGCCAGCGCTACGAGCAGCTCGCCCGGGAGATCGACAACGCCCTGGCGTTCATGAACGCCTGCGGGGTGGCCCCGGAGGAGTTCAAGACCGTCGAGTTCTTCTCCTCGCACGAGGCGCTGGTGCTCGACTACGAGACCGCGCTGACCCGCGTGGACTCGCGCACCGGCGAGCTGTACGACGTCTCCGGCCACATGGTGTGGATCGGCGAGCGCACCCGCCAGCTGGACCACGCGCACATCGAGTTCGCCTCCAAGATCCGCAACCCGATCGGGGTCAAGCTCGGCCCGACCACCTCGGTGGACGAGGCGCTCACCCTGATCGAGAAGCTGGACCCGGAGCGCGAGCCCGGCCGGCTGACCTTCATCACCCGGATGGGCGCGGGCAAGGTCCGCGACCACCTGCCCACCCTGGTGGAGAAGGTCACCGCCTCCGGCGCCAAGCCGGTGTGGATCTGCGACCCGATGCACGGCAACACCTTCGAGGCCTCCAGCGGCCACAAGACCCGCCGCTTCGACGACGTCCTGGACGAGGTCAAGGGCTTCTTCGAGGTGCACCGCGCGCTGGGTACCCACCCGGGCGGCATCCACGTGGAGCTGACCGGCGACGACGTCACCGAGTGTGTCGGCGGCGGCGACGAGGTGCTGGTGGACGACCTGCACCAGCGGTACGAGACGGCCTGCGACCCGCGACTCAACCGCAGCCAGTCGCTGGACCTGGCGTTCCTGGTGGCGGAGATGTACCGCGGCCAGTAGGTCTGACCAGGGCCGATGTGCCCGCGGATGTGACGAAGGCCCCTCCGGATTCGGGATTCCCGAGCCCGGAGGGGCTTTTTCGTACCCGGATCGCCAGGTAAGGTGAGGCTTAGTGAACTAAGGCAAGCCTTAGTCAAGATCCACTCCGTGCCCCAGCCGGCGCTTCACCCCGGGAGAGACCGCGATGTACGTGTGCATGTGCCATGCGGTCACCGAGGACCAGGTGAAGAAGGCGATCGACGGCGGTGCCAACACCCCGCGCCAGATAGCCAAGGGCTGCAAGGCGGGCACGGACTGCGGGTCCTGCGTGCGCCGGATCCAGGCCCTGCTCGGCGAGCACGGCGCCCGGCCCTGCCCGACCGCCCGGCTGGCCGCGAAGCTCGGCCTCGCCGACCCCGAGGTCCAGGACGTGCCCGCGCCGGCCGCCGCGAAGCCGTCCCCGGTCGCGCCGATGGCGCCGGTCGCCCCGGTACTCCCGCTGCGGGTCGCCTGAGCCGCCCGCGCCCGAGCCCGGGGCGTCGGGCTCAGGACTCCGGCTGCTCGATCAGCTGGGCGAGGTAGAGCGCCTCGCCGAGCTTCTCCAGGAGCTCCAGCTGGGTGTCCAGGTAGTCGATGTGGTGCTCCTCGTCGGCCAGGATGGACTCGAAGATGTTCGCCGAGGTGACGTCGTTCTTGGCCCGCATCACGACGATCCCGCGCTTGAGCCGGTCGATCGCCTCGACCTCGACCTGGCGGTCCGCCTCGAACATCTCCTTGACCGTCTGGCCGATCCGGACGTGGAACAGCCGCTGGTAGTTGGGCAGCCCCTCCAGGAACAGGATCCGGTCGGTGAGCGTCTCGGCGTGCTTCATCTCGTCGAACGACTCGTGCCGGGTGTACTTGGCGAGCTTCGTCCAGCCGAAGTTCTCCTGCATCTTGGCGTGCAGGAAGTACTGGTTGATCGCGGTGAGCTCGGCCGTGAGTTGCTCATTGAGGAACTCGATGACCTCCGGGTCGCCCTGCATGGTGCTGCCTCCCTGCGCTACGTCCTGCGGTGAGTCCTGCGCTGCGCATCCTGGCACCGTATCGGGAGGAATTTCCAGTAAGTTCACACTCACTAGGACATGTGTCGGAATATCCGATTTGGGTGATAAGTGGAGGGCGCACGATCGACCATTGGCCCGTACGGGCGGGGCGTGCACCTGGGCCAAGGGGCGCGCGCCGGGGCTCGTCCGCCGTCTGTCACCATGGAGACATGGGTCAGTCCGAACGAGAACCGCTTCCGCCGTCTGACCCGACCCTCCCCCCGGGACAGCGCGCGCAGCGCGGCTGGCCCGCCCTGCACTACGGGCCGGTGCCCCGCTTCAAGCCGCTGACCTGGGACCTCCAGGTGTTCGGGGCCACCGCCTCGGCCGAGAAGCACAGCTGGGACTTCGCCGCCTTCGCCGCCCTGCCGCGCACCACCGTGGTCGCCGACCTGCACTGCGTCACCAAGTTCTCGATGCTCGGCAACGAGTGGACGGGCGTGCCCGCGGCCCTCCTGCTCGACCTGGTGCCCCCCGCGCCCGGCGTCACCCACGTCATGGTCTGGGCCGAGTACGGCTACAGCGCCAACCTGCGGCTGGCCGACTTCGCCGACCCGCACACCCTGCTCGCCACCCACCGCAACGGCGAGGCGCTGACCGCCGAACACGGCTTCCCGGTGCGCCTGGTGGTGCCGCGGCTGTACGCCTGGAAGGGCCCCAAGTGGGTGCGCGCCGTGGAGTACATGCGGGCCGATCGGCGCGGCTTCTGGGAGGAGCGCGGCTACCACAACCAGGCCGACCCGTGGCGCGAGCAGCGCTACTCCTACCAGGAGGAGCCGGGCGACGGACCGCTCCGCTGAGCGGTGAACCCCGCTAGGGCCTGTCCGGCGGATCTTGCCAGGCGCGCGACGCCGGGCATCCCGCCTGGACGCACGCCCGAATCGCCCAAGTACGTCCAGTACGA
>NZ_JBHZCY010000206.1:0-10161 GCF_042786665.1 Kitasatospora sp. NPDC059146
TCCCCGCCCCGCCCGCCGGTTACGCGCCGCGCTCCCCGTGCGACCTCGGTGTGCCCCCGGGCGCCCCCTCGCGAGGAAGGGGACGCCCGCGGGACCGGGGGTCAGCCGTCCAGGGCCGCCCGCACCACGGCCTTCGCCTCGTCCTGGACCTCGGCGAGGTGCTGCTCCCCGAGGAACGACTCGGCGTAGATCTTGTACACGTCCTCCGTGCCCGACGGGCGGGCCGCGAACCAGGCGTTGTCCGTGCACACCTTGAGACCGCCGATGGCCGCCCCGTTGCCCGGCGCGTGGGAGAGCACCGCGGTGATCTTCTCCCCCGCCAGCTCGCCCGCCGTGACCTGCTCCGGCGCCAGACGCGCCAGACGCGCCTTCTGCTCGCGATCCGCCGGGGCGTCGACACGGGCGTAGGCCGGAGCGCCGTGCCGCTCCGTCAGTTCGCGGTAGTACGCGCTGGGAGTGGCGCCGGTGACCGCGGTGATCTCGGCGGCGAGCAGGGCCAGCAGGATGCCGTCCTTGTCGGTGGTCCACACCCCGCCGTCACGGCGCAGGAACGAGGCGCCCGCGCTCTCCTCGCCGCCGAAGGCGATCGAACCCTCCAGCAGGCCGTCGACGAACCACTTGAAGCCGACCGGGACCTCCGTCAGCGCACGTCCCAGATCGGCGGCGACCCGGTCCAGCATCGAGGAGGACACCAGGGTCTTGCCGACCGCCGCGTCCCGGGGCCAGTCGGCCCGGTGGCGGTACAGGTAGTCGACCGCCACCGCCAGGTAGTGGTTGGGGTTCATCAGCCCCCCGTCGGGCGTGACGATCCCGTGCCGGTCGGCGTCGGCGTCGTTGCCGGTGGCGATCGCGTACTCGTCCTTGCGGCCGATCAGGGACGCCATCGCCGCCGGCGAGGAGCAGTCCATGCGGATCTTCCCGTCCCAGTCCAGCGTCATGAAGCGCCAGGTCGGATCCGTCACCGGGTTGACCACGGTCAGGTCCAGACGGTGCACCTCCGCGATGCGCCCCCAGTAGGCCACCGACGCCCCGCCCAGCGGGTCCGCGCCGATCCGCAGCCCCGACGCCCGCACCGCGTCCAGGTCCAGCACCGACGGCAGGTCCTCCACGTAGGAGCCCAGGAAGTCGTACCGCTCCGTGGTGGCCGCGGCCAGCGCCCGCGCGTACGGGACCCTCTTCACCCCCCGCAGACCCTCGCGGATCAGCTCGTTCGCCCGGTCCTGGATCCACCCGGTGGCCTGCGACCCCGCCGGCCCCCCACTGGGCGGGTTGTACTTGAAGCCGCCGTCACGCGGCGGATTGTGCGACGGCGTCACCACGATCCCGTCCGCCAACGCCCGCGGACTGCGCCGGTTGTGCGCCAGGATCGCGTGCGAGACCGCCGGCGTGGGCGTGTACCCGTCGGCGTCGTCGATGAGCACCCGCACACCGTTGGCCGCCAACACCTCCAACGCCGTCGCCTTGGCCGGCTCGGACAGCGCGTGGGTGTCCGCGCCGAGGAACAGCGGGCCCGCGACGCCCTGTTCGGCCCGGTACTCGCAGATCGCCTGCGTGGTCGCGGCGATGTGGTCCTCGTTGAACGCCACGTCCAACGAGGAGCCGCGGTGCCCCGACGTCCCGAACGCGACCCGCTGCGCCACCTCCTGCGGATCGGGGCGCAGCGCGTAGTACGCCGTCACCAACCGCGCCACATCCACCAGGTCCCCGGGCTGCGCCGGCTGCCCGGCCCGTGCGTGTCCCATCCGTCCACTCCCGCCGATTCCACGAACACTCGCGTTACGTCCTCGCCCCGCGCTCACCGATCGTAGCCACAAGACGACCGTGCCCCGAACCGTACGGGCGGGTCCGGGGCACGGGAGCGGGATTCCGCGCAGGGCGCGGGTGGGCTACGGAGGAGCGCGGAGGAGTCCGGAGGAACGCGGAGGGAGTCCGGGAACAGTCCGGGAGGGGTTCAGGAGGGGTTCAGGAGGCGGGCAGTTGCTGGCGGTACGCCTCCAGCGCCGGGGCGGTGACGGTGGCCAGGAACTCCGTCACCCGGTACTCGGTCAGGCCCAGCCGGACGAACGGGTCGGTGGCCACCAGCGCCTCGATCGCCGCCCGGTCCTCGCCCACCGCGAGGATCACCCCGCCGTCGCGCGGCACCTTGCGGCCCGAGGCCAGGAAGGTGCCGGCCGCGTAGTGGCCGTTCAGCCACGCCACGTGCGCGGGCAGGGCCTCGTCGATCCGCTCCAACTCGGCGGTGGTGTACGTCAGCTCCAGTACGAACATGCCGTCAGGCTAGCGGCGCGGGCCGACCGGCGGGGCGGCAGGGCGGAGAACCGGGACACCGGGGCACTGGACCACCGGAGCACCGCGGTTCAGCGGGCGGCCCACCAGGTCGAGGGCGCGGCGACGGTGTAACCCAGCGACTCGTACAGCGGGCGGCCCAGCTTGGAGGCGGTGAGGGTGGCCGGCACCTGGGCGAGGTCGGCGAGCGAGGCGGTCATGACGGCCCGGCCCACACCGCGCGAGCGGAAGGCGGGCGCGGTGCCGACCCAGTAGTGGCTGGCGAGGCCCTCGTCCACGACCCTGACGCAGGCGCCCGCGGCGACCCCCTGGTGCGAGGCGAGGAAGACGTCCACGCCCGGCCGGCCGATCAGCGCCGCCGGGAACAGCTCACCGGGGCGGTAGGGCTCGAAGGCGGCCAGCTCGAAACCCTCGATCACGACCCGCTCGGCCGCCCGGAGGTCCTCGCCACCGCTCACCCGCACCACGTCCAGCCCCGATCCGCCCGCAGCGGCAGGGGCAGCGGCGGGCAGGCGCAGCATGACGGGCATCTGCCAGTTGCGCAGGCCCAGGTGGCTCAGGTCGGTGGCGCTGAACGGGTCCTCGGCGTTGACCGGTCCGGGGGCCCTGCGCACCAGTTCGGCCAGCTCGGCCAGCTCGCCCTGGTCGAGGTCGTTCTCCTGAACGAGGATCCGCAGGCCGGCGCGCTCGTCGCCGTCGACGGCGAGGAAGCCGCGGCGCCGGATCACCTCGTGGCCGCGGGAGTCGCCGGTCGCGGCCCAGAAGGCGGCCGAGTTACGGGCCTGACGCAGCGGCGCCTCGGCAAGGGTGAGGGATACGGGCTGGTCGGTCGCGGCGGTTCCGGTTGTCATGCTGCCTACCGTAGTACCGAATTGACCGGCCACACAGGGCCAATCAGGCATCGACCCACTGGGCCACCTCGGGATTCGGGGATGGTGCGCGGGAATGGGGTGGGCGAGGGCGGATTCGAACCGCCACAGCCGAAGCGGGGGCTTTACAGGCCCTTGGGCTCTCCAGTGCCCAGCTCGCCCGGGGTCACGTCCGCGCCCGGCCCGCAACGCCAGGAGGGCGCGGGCAGCGGGGGACGCTCGTAAGAAGGGAACGCCCGTGGGGAGGGGACGCTCAGCGCGCCGGGCGATAGCCGAACGCGCGCGGGCGGGGGCGATATCGAGCGCCACTGCTGGCCATGGCCCGTTCCCCTTTCCCTGCGCTGCGTCGGTGTGTTCCGCGATCAGCGTGCCGCATGCGCTCCTGGGGGCGCAACAGGTTTTCCGGGCCCGGCCCCGGGAGGGTGCCGACCCCAATCCTGCCAGCTCAGGCCAGGGATCGGTAGGACTCAGCACACCCTTCTTGTGCCTTGCCGCCGCCCCCGCGCACCCCGCACACTCGTGCAACACCCCACTCCCCCGACGGCCTTCGCGCCGCCGCCCGCACTCTCCCGGGCGGCCGGCGCGCACGCCGCCGTGCCCGGACACGGCCGGACACGGCCGCGGCGGCCCGAGAGGAACGGGGTGCGAACGAGAGCAACGACGAAGGGGGACACGCCACATGAACGTCCACGCGGACCTGGTCCTGAAAGCCCGGATCACCCTGCTGAGCCACAACGAGCGGATCCTGGAGGGCGAGGAGGGCCTGCGGGTCTACCGGCCCCTGTTCGCCGTCAACCCCCACGTGTACGCCTACAAGCTCGCCTACGTCCTGCGCACGCTCGCCGAGACCAGCCCTCGCGCGGCAGCCCGGCCCGGCGCCCGGGAGGCGCTGCTGGAGGAAGCCCACGCCGCGAGCGCGCACATCCCCGCCGACGCCCCCGCCCACCAGCGCCGCATGTGGGAGCACACCGTGCCGCAGCTCCAGGAGTTCGAGCGCCGGCTCGGGCAGGCAGGCGCCCGATGAACGGCGCCGACGAGAACCCGACACCGCGCCCGAACCCGGTACCGCACCCGGACCTGGTACTGCGGGCCCGGATCCGGCTGCTGATCCGCGACCACTGGGCCCTCGACGGCGAGGAAGGCCTGTGGGTCTATCGCACCCTCTTCGCCGTCAACCCCCGCGCCCACGCCTACCACCTCACCAGAGTCCTGCTCGGCCTCAGCGACCACCCCCGCCTGGCCGACCAGCCCCACGCACGACGCGCACTCCTCCACGAAGCGGTCGACGCCGCCGCACACATCCCCACCGACGCACCCTGGCACCAGACCAGGTACGAGCAGTTCGCGCGCGGCGCACTCACGCGCCTCGACCAGGAAGGACGGACGCCACGACCGGACAGCAGCACCTGACCGGGCCCGCCCCGGCTCAGGTGTAGCGGGCGGCCGCGCGGCGGGTGGCCTCGGCCAGGCGGGCGCGCAGTTCGGGAGGGCCGAGGGCCTCCGCCTCCGGGCCCAGGCGCAGGAGTTCGAGGTAGCCGATCTCCTGGTCCTCCACCGGCAGGGTCACGGTGACCCAGCCCTCGGCGTCCGGCGGGCCGGCGGTGGCGAGGGCGTCGGCGGCGGCGGTGGCCTCCAGCAGGGCGGCCAGGTTGGCCACGGCCCACGGGCTGAGCCGCACCAGCGCCCGTTCGCGCAGCATGGTCCGGGTGAACGCGCGGGCGGCCTCGTCCCAGTAGGCGGCGAGGTCGAAGTCCGGGTCGCGGTCGAAGCGTTCCTCGCCTGCCTCGGCGGTTTCGAAGCGGTCGACCCGGTAGGAGCCGATGCGCCCCGAGGGGCTGCGGGCCGCGACGTACCACTGCCCGGCCTTGAGGACCAGGCCGTACGGTTCCAGCCGCCGCTGCCGGGTGCCGCCGCGCGCGGCGTAGCGGGCGTGCAGCACCCGGTCCTCCCAGACCGCGCGGGAGACCTCGGCCAGCAGCGGCGGTGTCCCGGCCTCGCGGAACCAGGCCGGGGCGTCCAGGTGGAAGCGCTGGGCGGCGGCCGCGGGGGCGTCGCCCAGGGCGGCGGCGACCTTGAGCCGGGCCGCCAGGGCCTGCCCGGCCAGGCCCATGTCGCGCAGCGGGCCGGGCAGGCCGGCCAGGTGCAGGACGGCGGCTTCGGTTCGCTCCAGACCGGTCAGGCGGGTGCGGTAGCCGTCGACCAGCCGGTAGCCGCCGCCCCGCCCCCGCTCGGCGTACACCGGCACCCCGGCCTCGGCCAGGGCGGCGACGTCGCGCTGCACGGTGCGTTCGGAGACCTCCAGCTCGGCCGCGAGGTCGGCGGCGGTCATGCTGCGCCGGTGCTGCAGGAGCAGCAGCAGCGCGATCGCCCGGCTCGCCCGCACCCCGGCCCTCCTCGTCCGTCCGCCCCTGCTGTCCGCCACCCCATTGTCACCGCCCGCGCCGCACCCGACGCATCCCGACGTACGGGCCGGCGCCGGGCACGGCCACGGTCAGGCCCGCTCGGCCCGCTCGGCCCGCTCGGCCCGCTCGGCCCGCTCCACCGTCGCGAGGAGCTCGGCCGGATCGGAGGCGAAGGCGGCCATCCAGTGCGGACGCAGCCGGTAGTAGACGACGTCGTGCTCCCAGTCGAAGACGTCACGGCCGTAGAAGTCCTGGAAGTAGGCCAGGAGTTCGGGCCAGTCGGCGGCCGGCTCGCCATCCCGGGGGTTGAGGGTCTCCACGGTGCCGTGGGTGAACACGCCCAGGTCCTCCCCCCGCAGATGGGCCGCGCTGACGGCGGGCCGGGCTGCCAGGTGACGGGCCTTGGCGGCGGTGCGCGCGGTGCCGAAGTACCACCTGCCGTACAGGAAGTGACCGTCCACCCCGCTGATCCGCGGCTCGCCCTTGGCGGTGACGGTGGACAGCGCGAGCGTGCACATCCCGGTGAGCACCCGGGTCAACTGGACGGCGGTGAGGGTGCGCTCGCTGCTGATGATCGAGCGCAGATGGGCGGTGGAGCGGGCGAGCGAGGCGTCCAGGAGGGCCTGGAGGCGGGCGA
Source organism: Kitasatospora sp. NPDC059146 (assembly GCF_042786665.1). Classification (NCBI taxonomy): domain Bacteria; kingdom Bacillati; phylum Actinomycetota; class Actinomycetes; order Kitasatosporales; family Streptomycetaceae; genus Kitasatospora; species Kitasatospora sp. NPDC059146. Next base: position 6,195 of record NZ_JBHZCY010000206.1, read on the forward strand.
GGTCGTCGGGCGTCTCGAGCATGGGATCCCTTGTCCGTGGTACGTGGCCCCGGCCGACGCCGTCACCGCGCCGACCGGTCCCCCCACTCTCGCGGCGAAACCCGACACCTCCTGTCGCCTTTCCCCCTGCCGTCTCCGGACAGTACGCCGCCGTCGCCGCTACTGCCCCGCGTTCCGCTCCCGAGTCTTTCGCTGCATCTCGTCCAGGATGGCCATGGTCTCGGGGTGAATCGGGGCCTTGCTCTCACCCTCATCGACGTCCCGCGGATTCTGCCGCGCCTGCGGAAGAAGCTCGTCGTAGCGGGGGTGACCAGGCTCGAACTTGTACCACCCGTCGTAGAAGTACCCCTCCGGGGCCCGTCCGCCGTACCGCTGCCAGATGGTGACGCCGTCGGCGTCGAGCATTGGATTCCCGGTGACGTGGTAGCTCTCAGAATGCTCGCTCAACATGCTCCTCGGAGAAGAGAAGGGGAGGAACTCGTGCGCCGGGGGCGGGCGCCTCAGCGGGCCAGGCGGGCCAGGAGGGCGGAGGCGGCGGCGATGCCGGCTGCGGTGGCGGCGGCCAGGACGGCGAAGTCCAGGGGGAGGTGGGAGGGGGTGCCGATGAGGAGGCCGCGTAGGGCGTCGACCTGGTAGCTGAGCGGGTTGGCCTTGCTGACGGCCTGCAGCCAGCCGGGCATCAGGTCGACCGGGTAGAGGGCGTTGGAGCCGAAGAACAGCGGCATGGTGATGGCCTGGCCGATGCCCATCAGGCGGTCGCGGGTGAGGACGATCCCGGCGATGGCCATCGAGAGGCAGGAGAAGAACGCCGAGCCGAGCAGCACCGCGACGACCACACCGAGCAGGCGCAGCGGGTTCCAGGTCATGGCGACGCCGAGGGCGGCGGCGATCAGGACCACGACGACGGCTTGCAGGACGGCTTTGACGCCGGCGGCGAAGGCCTTGCCGGTGACCAGGGCGGCGCGCGGGGTGGGGGTGACCAGGAGTTTGGTGAGGACGCCGGAGTCCCGCTCCCAGATGATCATGATGCCGTAGAAGATCGCGATGAACATCGCGGACTGGGCGATGATGCCCGGGGCCAGGTAGTCGAGGTAGGGGATGCCGCCGGTGGGGATGGCCTTGAGGCGGGTGAAGGTCTCGCCGAAGATCAACAGCCAGAGGGCCGGCTGGACGGCGCGGGTGTAGAGCTCGGTACGGTCGTGGCGCAGCTTCTGGAGTTCCACCGCGCACATCGCGCCGACCCGGGCGGGCACCAGGCGCCAGCCGGTGCGGGCGCGCGGGGGCACCAGCAGCAGGCTCAGGTCCGGGACACCAACGGGGGTGGTGCCGGGGGTGGGGGGCTCAGCCGACGCGGCTGGCGGTGCGGCGGGTGCGGCGGACATCGCCGAAGTCTCCTTCCGTGGCGTCGGCCAGGTCACGGCCGGCGAAGTGGCGGAACACGTCGTCGAGGGTGGGTTCGTCGCCGCCGGGGAGGGTGTCGCGGATGCCCTCCTTGAGCTCGGCGGGGGTGCCCAGGGCCCGGATGCGGCCGCGGTCCATCAGGGCGATGCGGTCGCAGTGGCGCTCGGCCTCGTCCATGTAGTGGGTGGTGACCAGGACGGTCATGCCGGTGGCCCGGCGCACGGCGTCCACGCGCTCCCACACGCCGGTGCGGGCGATGGGGTCCAGGCCGATGGTGGGCTCGTCCAGGACGAGCAGGCGCGGGGCGCTGACCAGGGCCTGGGCGAGTTCGAGGCGGCGCACCATGCCACCGGAGTAGGTGCCGGCCATCCGGTCGGCGGCGTCGGTGAGGTCGACGGCGGCCAGCGCCTGGGCGACGCGGCGGGCCCGCTCCGTCCTTGGGACGTCGAAGACCCGGGCGAACAGGGCGACGTTCTCCCGCCCGGTCAGCCCCGCGTCGGCGGACAACTGCTGCGGCACGTAGCCGAGCAGGCGCCGTACCTCCATGGGCCGGCGGGCCGCGTCGTGGCCGAAGACGCGCACCATGCCGGGGCCGGCGGGCAGCAGGGTGGTGATCGCGCGGATGGTGGTGGTCTTGCCGGCACCGTTGGGGCCGAGGAGGCCGAAGACCTCACCGGTCCGTACGGTCAGGTCGATGCCGTCCACCGCGCGGGTGGTCCTGCCACGGCCGTGGGTGAAGCTGTACTCCAGGCCCCGGCACACCACGGCCTCCGCCGCTCCTGGTGTTCCCGGCGTTCCCGGTATTCCTGGCGTTTCCGGTGTCCCTGGCGTTTCCGGTGTTCCTGCTGGTTCCGGTTCGGTCATCGCGGGTCCTCCTCGGGCAGGTCGCGCAGCCCCTGGGTGAGGGAGCGCAGCGCGGGCAGGGCGGCGGCCAGCGCGGCCCGTTCGGGGCCGGGCAGGCCCGCGACCAGCTCGCCGGTCAGTGCCCGGCGCCGCTCGCGCCAGGCCTCGATGCGCTGGTGGGCGGCCTCGGTGGCGTACAGCAGGGCGGCCCGGCGGTCGGCGGGGTCCACCTCGCGGCGCAGCATGTCCTGGGCGACGAGCTGGTTGACGAGGGTGGAGACCGAGTTGCCGGCCAGACACAGTTCCTCGGCGGCGGCGGAGACCCGCAGGCCCGGGGTGTCCATCACCAGGTGCAGCAGTTCGACCTGGGCCCCGCGCAGGCGGGGCTGGTCCAGGCCCTGGCGCAGGCGGCGGCGCAGCATCCGCTGGATGCCGGTGAGGAGGGTGGAGAACTCGTCGGCGAGGGCGCCGTCGGGCGGGTGGGTGGGTCCTGTCTCCATATTCCGATTTTAGCTCTCAGTGAGAGGTATCTGTCGAGAGGGCGGACGGGGGCGGACGGAGGCGGACACAGGGGCGCGGTGAGGTGCGGGCGGCGGGCGGCGGGCGACAGGCGACAGGCGACAGGCGACAGGCGACAGGCGACAGGCGCAGCAAAAGGCCCCGCACCGGCGCTTGCTCGCCGGTACGGGGCCTGTGTGCGGGGCCTACGTGGGCCCGCCTGGTCAGATCGCGCGGACCTGCTCGGCCTGCGGGCCCTTCTGGCCCTGCGTGACCTCGAACTCGACCGGCTGGTTCTCCTCCAGGTTGCGGTAGCCGCTGCCCTGAATCGCGGAGAAGTGGACGAAAACGTCCGGGCCGCCGTCGTCCTGCGCGATGAACCCGTAGCCCTTCTCCCCGTTGAACCACTTCACAGTACCCGTGGCCATGCCGATCTCCCTTCGGGACGAAGGGGTGCGCGCTGCTGCGCACCCCTCACGGTGGTCGCGTCCAGGAACAGTGCGTTCAGCAGTACCGCGGACAGCGAATTTCAATGATCATGCTACCGACCGGTCGCCGTCCACATCCGGCTTTCGCCCAGATCCGGCCACTTCCAACCCGCCCACCCCGGCCAGGCGTTCGCACATCGGCACCGCGGCTCCGGGCGCCGGGCCGGCCCGCCCCTGCCGGCACCCGTCCGTTCCTTGCTCAGGATTCGCTCAGATACCGGACCATCCCGGACGTTCCGTGCAAGGATCTTCAGAGTCCCCGGAAGGGGCCCGCCGCCACCGGCCGGGCCCGACCCGGGACCGGAACAAGGGGGAACGAGAACATGGGCACCGTCGTCCTGCTCCTCGCCGCACTGGTCGCCACCATCATCGGTACCACCGTCGTCCTGATCCGCCGGGAGAGGGCCCGCGGCACACACTCCGAAGACGCGGGGCTGCTGGTCGAGTTGGAACGCACCCGCCAGGCCACCCACCTGCGCAGCACCTACTCCAGCCGCGCCGTCCACCACGGCACCGGCATGGCCTCGGACGACCTCCACAAGTACTACTCCTAGCCCGGCCGGCCCCGGGCGCACCCGGGCGGAACGTGCACATCCGGTGCTCAACCTGTGGTGCAGAGGTGTTGCAGCGGGCATGGCGGGGCCCGTCCCGTAGTAGCGTCTGCCATGAAGTCGCGCACCGTGCGCGGCGGTTGACGGGGGTTCGACTCGGAACGGGGGCCAGGCGTGGGAAGGGGT
>NZ_JBHZCY010000207.1:0-9996 GCF_042786665.1 Kitasatospora sp. NPDC059146
CTGGCGATCCAGGTGCGGTGCCCGTCGAGGCGCTGGAGCGGATGCGGATCCCCAAGTCCTTCAACCCGCGCAGCCCGCAGTCCCGGCGCGACCTCGCCTCCGCGCTGCGCACCAAGGCCGGCCACCTGGAGCCCGAGCGGTTCCGGCGCGGCCGCGCGGCCGCCGCCGACGACCCGGAGATCACCCGGCTGCGCACCGAGCTGCGCCAGCACCCCTGCCACGGCTGCTCCGACCGCGAGGACCACGCCCGCTGGGCCGAGCGCTACCACCGGCTGCACCGCGACACCGAACTGCTGGAACGCCGGATGCGCTCCCGCACCCACACCATCGCCCGCACCTTCGACCGGGTCTGCGGCCTGCTCACCGACCTCGGCTACCTGAGCGGTGACACCGTCACCGACGACGGCAAGCGGCTCGGCCGGCTCTACGGCGAGCTCGACCTGCTGGCCTCCGAGTGCATCCGCGAGGGCGTCTGGAGCGGCCTCGCCGCCGCCGAACTCGCCGCCTGCGCCTCGGCGCTGGTCTTCGAGTCGCGGCAGGCCGACGACGCCGGCGCCCCCCGGGTGCCGGAGGGCGCGGCCAAGGAGGCGCTCGGCCAGATGGTCCGGATCTGGGGCCACCTGGACGCCCTGGAGGAGCAGCACCGGATCAACACCGCCGAAGGCGTCGGCCAGCGCGAACCCGACCTCGGCTTCGCCTGGGCCGCCTACCGCTGGGCGCTCGGCCACAGCCTGGACCAGGTCCTGCGCGACGCCGACATGCCGGCCGGCGACTTCGTCCGCTGGACGAAGCAGCTGATCGACGTCCTCGGTCAGATCCAGGACGCGGCCGGCGAGGACGCCGAACTCCGCAGGACCGCCCGCAAGGCCGTCGACGGCCTGCGCCGCGGCATCATCGCCTACTCCTCGGTGGGCTAGGGGCTAGGCCCTGTCCGGCGGATCTTGCCAGGCGCGCGACGCCGGGCATCCCGCCTGGACGCACGCCCGAATCGCCCAAGTACGTCCAGTACGAGGCCGACTCGGGCGCACGCCCAGCCGGGCGCCCAACGCCGCGCGCTGATCTGCCAAGATCCGCCGGACAGGCCCTAGGCCCTGTCCGGCCGGACGGGGCCCGGCCGCCGGCAACGCGCAGGGGCCCGCACGTTCGAGGGAACGTGCTGGCCCCTGCGCTGCTGGGTGCCGGTGCCTACTTGAGGGTGGGCAGCGAGGAGTAGCAGTGGTAGCTGTCCTTGGTCGCCTCGATCATGACGTCGCCGGTCCGCGGGCCGACGACGCCGTCCGGGTCCAGGCTGGCCCACTTCTGGAGCGCGACGATCGCGCCGTAGGTGTCCGGGCCGAACGAGCCGTCCACGTCGACCGTGTGGTAACCGGTCTGGTAGTGCAGGCTGTTGGAGATGAGCTGGACGCACTTGACGCTGGCGTAGGTGTTGCTCTTGCCGTAGCCGACCCACAGCGAGCCGGAGTTGGGCACGGCCTGGGCGGTGCCGGCGACGCCGACGGTGGCCAGGGCGGCGGCCGCGAGCAGGAACGCGCCGCGGCGCTTGACGGAGACGGTGTTCAAGGGACCCCCCGAGTTCGGAAACACACAACTGATCATCAGTTTCCCCGAACCCTACCGTTGCCCGCCGACAGGTCGCTGGCTGGCTGCCGACAGGTCGCCGGCGGGGAGCGGGCTCAGCGGGTGGCCAGGGCCTCCAGGACGCGTTCCAGGGAGGTGCCGAGACCCCAGCGGGCGGAGAGGTGCTCCAGCGTCATCGGGTCGGCGGGCTCGCGGGGGAGGACCGGGTCGAAGTCCGGGAGCGGGGCGTCCTGGGCGACCCGGACGACGGTGGGGGCGACGTCCAGGTAGGCGGCGCCCTCGACGATGTTGCGGCGGCGGGCCGGGGTGAGCCGGGAGCCGATGTCCAGGGCGGCGGCGCGGATCGCGGCCAGGTCGCCGTACTCGTTGATCAGCTGGGCGGCGGTCTTCTCGCCGATGCCCTTGACGCCGGGCAGGCCGTCGGACGGGTCGCCGCGCAGGGCGGCCATGTCGGCGTACCGGTCGCCGCGCACGCCGTACTTCTCCAGCAGCACCGCGTCGTCGGTGACCTGGAGGTTGCCCATCCCCTTGACCGGGTACAGCACGGTGATCAGCCGCTCGTCGTCGACCAGTTGGAACAGGTCGCGGTCGCCGGTGACGATCTGCACCGGGCCCGTGGCGCGGGCGGTGAGGGTGCCGATCACGTCGTCCGCCTCGTAGCCGGGGCAGCCGACCCGGGCGATGCCGAGGGAGTCCAGCACCTGCTCGATCACCGGCACCTGCGGGGCGAGGGTGTCCGGGACCTCCTCCTCGCCGTCCACGGCGGCCTCGGCGACCCGGTGGGTCTTGTACGAGGGGACGAGGTCCACCCGCCACTGGGGGCGCCAGTCGGCGTCCATGCAGGCGACGAGTTCGTCGGGCCGGTGGTCGTGCACCAGCCGGGCGATGAAGTCCAGCAGGCCGCGGACGGCGTTGACCGGTTCCCCCTGCGGCGAGCGCAGGGAGTCCGGTACGCCGTAGTAGGCCCGGAAGTACAGGCTGGCGGAGTCGAGCAGCATCAGTCGCGGTGCGGTCACGAGTCAGATCATGCCGCACCGCGACGACGAACGGCGGTCTCGGCGTTCGTGCTCGGCGTTCGCGCTCAGTGCTCCTGCTCGGCGTTCGTGCTCAGCGATCCTGCTCGGCGCTCGCGCTCAGTGTTCGCGCTCAGTGTTCGTGCGGGCCGGCGCGGTGCACCGGGCCGTGGGCGTCGGCGCAGTGCTCGGCGGCCGATTCGCCCGGGCCGGCGATCTGCAGCAGCGCGCCCGCCTCGTCCTCGCCGACGTGGTCGACCTGGAGGGTGCTGTGGGTGATGCCGTACTCCTCGGACAGCCGGCGCTGCAGTTCGCGCCGGACGGCGTGGCAGTCGCCGCCGGGGGTGACCAGGATGTGCGCCGACAGGGCCGGCTGGTTGGAGGTGATCTCCCAGATGTGGAGGTCGTGGATCTCCTCGACCAGCGGCTCGGTGACCAGGCGGTCGGCCACCGCGTCCGGGTCGATCCCGGCGGGGGCGGCCTCCAGGAAGATCCGCCCGGAGTCCCGGACCAGCCCGATGCCCGCCTTGAGCATCAGCGCCACCACGATCAGCGAGGCGATCGCGTCGGCCCGGGCGAAGCCGGTGGTCAGCATGACCGCACCGGCCACGGCGGTGGCGATGAAGGCGTAGAGGTCGGTGAGCACGTGCTGGAAGGCGCCCTCGACGTTCAGCGAGCTGCGGTTGGCCTTGGACATGCACCAGGTGGCGGCCAGGTTGACCACGATCCCGATCAGCGCGGTGACCAGCACCAGTGAACCGGTGACCTCGGGCGGGCTGATCAGCCGGGTGATCGCCTCGTAGCCGAGCCAGGCGGAGAGGATCAGCAGGGTGACGCCGTTGGCCTGGGCGGAGAGGATCTCGGCGCGCTTGAGCCCGTAGGTGTAGCCGCCGCGGGCCGGGCGGGCGGAGAGCCGCATGGCGACCAGGGCGAGCACGATCGAGGCGGCGTCGGTGAGCATGTGCGCCGCGTCGGAGATCAGGGCCAGGGACTGGGCGGCGAAGCCGACCACGACCTCGCCGGCCATGAAGACGACGATCAGGGTGAGGGCGCTGACCAGCCAGCGGCGGTCGGCGTCGGCGGCGACGCCGTGGGAGTGGCCGCCGTGGCCCCCGTGGCCGTGCGCGTGGCCGCCGTGCCCTCCGTGGCCGTGGCCCTTCGGGTTCTGGTGGTCATGCGCATGATCATCGTGGGAATGCTCGTGCCCGGCCATCGAAGTCCTCTCTGGACGCACGGGTGGGTGGTGACGGGGTGCGATCGCCCGCACTCGAAGTGAACCGCAGAATCGACAAAGATCCAAAGGCTGTACTGGTGACCGTTGTCGTTGCCGTTCACGCGCCGCGTGTCGGGCCGCTCGGCGCCCGGATTGCCGGTGGCATAGACCCAGGTCAGGGCCGTGATCCCGGGGTCACCTGAACGGGTGAGGCGGGCTTGCGCAGCCGCGCGCCGGTCCGCGACGATCATGGCCCGTGAAGATCGCTACCGCGGAAACCGCCCGCTGGCTCTCCGAACTCGAAGCCACTGCCGAGGAGTTGATGAATCGTCATCTCGCGGCCGCCCGCGAGTGGTTCCCGCACGAGTACGTCCCCTGGAGCCTCGGCCGGGACTTCGACGGCCCGCTGGGCGGCGAGCCCTGGCGCCCCGAGCAGTCCGCGCTGGCACCCGCCGTGCGCTCCGCCCTGGTCGTCAACCTGCTGACCGAGGACAACCTGCCCGGCTACCACTGGACCATCGGCAGCCGGACCTCCCGGGACGGCGCCTGGGGCGCCTGGCTGCACCGGTGGACCGCCGAGGAGGACCGCCATGCCGCCGCCATCCGGGGCTACCTGCACGCCGCCCGCGCCGTCGACCCCGTCGCGCTGGAGCGCTCCCGGATGGCGCACCTCGCCGCCGGCACCGCCCCCGACCTCGACGGGGTGCTCGGCGTGGTCGCCTACGCCGCCGTCCAGGAGCTCGCCACCCGGGTCAGCCACCGCAACACCGGGCGGCTCAGCGGCGACCCGGTCTGCGAGCGGCTGCTCGCCCGGATCGCCCAGGACGAGAACCTCCACATGGTCTACTACCGCGAACTGCTGCGCGCGGCAGTCGAGGTGGACGCCGACCAGGTGCTCGTCACGCTCGACACCACGATCCGCGACTTCGCCATGCCGGGCCAGGCCATGCCCGGCTTCGGCCGACTGGCCGCCGAGATCGCGGTGGCCGGCGTCTACGACCTGCGGGTGCACCACGACGAGGTGCTCGTCCCGCTGCTGCGCGCCCTCCGGGTGACCGAGCTGACCGGGCTCGGCCCCACCGGCGAACAGGCCCGCGAACGGATCGCCGCCCACCTCGCACGGACCGACGCGCGGGCCGCCCGCTTCGTCGAGCGCCGCGATCAGGCCCTCGCCGTCCGGGCCCGCCGGGCCGGTGCCGGCTGAGAGCACCGCCCGCCCGGGCCTCCGTAAGGCCCGCAAGACCGCTCGGGCCCCCGCAAGTCCACCTGGGCCCCCGCAAGTCCACCTGGACCTCCGCAAGTCCACCTGGACCTCCGCAAGACCACCCGGACCGACAGACCGCCCGGACCGCAGGACCACCCGGAACAGGATCCGCATGACCGTCACCACGGCCGGCACCACCGCCGCCGACATCGAGTTCCACTACGACCTGGGCAACGACTTCTACGCCCTCTGGCTGGACGAGACCCTCGCCTACACCGCCGCCAAGTGGGACGGCATCCCCCGCGACGCGCCCGACGCCACCGCCCTGCCGCGCGCCCAGCGGGCCAAGCTCGACCACCACCTCGACCTGGTCGGCGCCCGCCCCGGCGACGGCCTGCGGCTGCTCGACGTCGGCTGCGGCTGGGGCGCCATGCTGGCGCACGCGAGCGGCGACGACCGGGTCCGCGAAGCCGTCGGGCTGACCGTCTCCCGCGCCCAGTACGAGTTCCTCGCCGCCCGTGCCCTGCCCGGCGTCGAACCCCGACTGGAGAGCTGGGAGGCCCACGACCCCGACCGGCCGTACGACGCCGTCATGGCGATGGGCTCCTTCGAGCACTTCGCCACCGCCGGGATGAGCCGGGCCGAGCGCCTCGACTGCTACGCCCGCTACTTCGCGGCCTGCCACCGCTGGCTGCGCCCCAGCGGCCGGATGTCGCTGCAGACCATCGCCTACGACGGCGCCGCCGACGGCTCCGGCCCGATCGGCGACTTCGTCGGCAACGACGTCTTCCCGACCGCCCGGCTGCCCCGGCTGAGCGAGATCGCCGCCGCCTGCGACCCGTACTTCTCGGTGGTCGCCCTCACCGCCTCCGCCGAGGACTACGCCCGCACCCTCGCCTCCTGGTCGGCCCGGCTGCTGCGGGCCCGCGAGCAGGCCGAGCAGCTGGTCGGCCCCGAGGGCTACCGGCGGTACCGGCGCTACCTGCGGGCCAGCGAGGTGACCTTCCTGCGCGGCGCGGCCACGCTGTACCGGATCGGCTTCCGGCGGCGCGACGAGCCGTTGCGGCTGTCCGCCTGATGGCCCCGACTCCTGCGACCCCGACTCCTGCGACCCCGACGCCTGCGACCCCGACGCCTGTGGGCCCGACTCCTGCGGCCCCGGCGCCCGTGAGCTCGACTCCTGCGGCCCCGGCGCCCGTGAGCTCGCCGCCCACCGCGCGGCGGGCCTGGGCGGCGGTCGCGGTGGTCTGTGCCGCGCTGTTCCTGCTCGGCCTCGACTTCACCGTGCTCAACGTGGCCGTCCCCGGCCTGCGCGCCGACCTCGGCCCGACCCTCGCCGAGACCCAGTGGATCGTGGACGGCTACGCGCTGGCGCTGGGCGGCTGCGTGCTGGCGGGCGGTGCGCTGGGGGACCGGTACGGCCGGCGGCGCGCCTTCCTCGCCGGGCTGGCGCTGTGCGGGGCCGCCTCGGCCGCCGGGGCGCTCGGCACCGGGCCCGCCCAACTGGTCGCCGCGCGCTGCGGGATGGGCCTCGGCGCGGCCCTGTTCATGCCGGCCACCCTGTCCACCGTGGTGCACGTGCTGCGCGAACCGGCCGCCCGGAAGCGGGCGATCGGCATCTGGGCGGCGGTGGCCGGGGTCGGCGCGGTGTTCGGCCCGGTGGCGGGCGGACTGCTGGTCGACCGGTACGGCTGGCAGTCGGCGTTCTGGCTCAACGTCCCGGTCATCTCGGTGATCGGCGCGGCGGCCCTGGTCGCCGTCCCCGAGTCCCGCGCGCCGGAGGCCCGGCCGTTGGACCGGCCCGGGGCGCTGCTGTCCTGTGCCGGGCTGCTGGCCCTGGTCTGGGGCGTGATCGAGGCCCCCGGCCGGGGCTGGACCGGCCCCGCCGTGCTCACCGCCTTCGCGATCGCCGTCCTGCTGCTGGCCGCCTTCGTGCGTCGCCAACTCCGCTGCGCCGCACCGATGGTGCCGGTCCGGCTGCTGCGCGGCGGGCCGGTCTGGCCGGCCACCACCACGCTCGCGCTGATGTCCTTCGCGATGTTCGGCGCGATGTTCCTGCTCACCCTCTACCTCCAGCAGGTGCGGGGCCTGAGCGCCTGGCAGGCCGGGCTGCGGATGGTCCCGCTGTCCCTGGGGCTCGCCGTCGGCGCGCTCCTCGGGCCTCTGCTGGCACGGCCGTTGGGGGCCAGGGTGCCCTCGGCCGGCGGACTGCTGCTGATCGCCGCCGGATTCGTCCAACTCGGCCGGCTGGCCGCCGACTCGGGGGACGGGCGGGTGCTGCTCTTCGAGGCCCTCGCCGGGCTCGGTGCCGGGCTGCTCGCCCCGGTCGCCACCGAGGTGGTGATGAGCGCCGTCCCGGTCGCCGCGGCCGGGGTCGGCTCGGCGCTCAACGACGCCACCCGGCAGGTCGGTTCGACCCTCGGTGTGGCGGTGCTCGGCTCCGTCCTCGCCACCTCGCTCACCGGCGCCGCCCCCGGCGACCCGGCCGCCTTCACCGACGGTCTGGCGGTCGCCGCCGTCGTCGGCGGCGCGGTGGCCCTGCTCGGCGCCGCGCTGGCCTGGACCCGGCTGCCCGGGCGGCGGGCTGCCGCCTCCGCCGTCATCGACACCCTCAACACCCCCAGCTGAAAGGAAACTTCACGATGCCCAGCAGCTACGAGACGATCCGCGCCTGCCTGATCGACGAGTTCGACGTCTCCCCGGCCGTGGTCACCCCCGACGCCACCCTCGCCTCGCTCGCCCTCGACAGCCTCGCCCTGGTCGAACTCTCCCTGGTGGTCGAGGAGAAGCTCGGCGTCACCGTCGCCGACATCGGCCCGGACCGCACCCTCGGCGAACTCGCCGCCCACGCGGACGCCACCCTGGCCCGGGAATCGGTCAGTTGAGCCCGCTGCGTTCCTCTGCCCCGTCCCGTCCGATGGCTCCGTCCCATTCGATGGTCGCCGTCACCGGACTCGGCCTGGTCACCCCGGCCGGGAGCGGCGCCGACGCCGTCTGGGAGCACTTCCTCGGCGCCGCGCCCACCGCCCGCCCCGACCCCGAACTCCTCGGCCTGAACGTCGACTTCTCCTGCCGGGTCGCCGACTTCGACCCGCCCGCCCTGCTCGGCGGGCGGCTCGCCCGGCGCCTCGACCGGTTCAGCCAGCTGGCCGTGGTCGCCGCCCGCCAGGCCGTCGCCGACGCCGGGCTCGACCCGGCGCACTGGGACGGCACCCGGGTCGGCGTCGTCCTCGGGGTCAGCGCCACCAGCGTGCAGACCCACGTGGTCGAGTACGGCCGGCTCGCCGCGGGCCGGGCCGACCGGATCTCCCCGCTGATGATCCCGCGTTCCATCCCCAACATGGCCGCCGGCGAGGTCAGCCTCGACCTCGGCGCCCTCGGCCCCGGCCTGGTCGTCAGCACCGCCTGCGCCTCCGGCACCAGCGCGCTCGCCCTCGGCAGCGACCTGATCCGGGCCGGAACCTGCGACCTCGTGCTGGCCGGCGGCACCGACAGCGCCCGCTCCGCGATGACCTGCGTCGGCTTCGACCGCCTCGGCGCGCTCTCCCGCCGCCGCCACGACCCGGCCGGCGCCTCCCGGCCCTTCGACGCCGACCGGGACGGCTTCGTCCTCGGCGAAGGAGCGGGCGTCCTGCTGCTCGAACGTACCGACCACGCCCGGGCCCGCGGCGCCCGCGTCCGCGGGTACCTCGCCGGGCACGGCGCCGGCGGCGACGCCCACCACTTCACCGCCCCGCACCCTGGCGGCGACGGATTGGCCCGGGCCGTACGGGCGGCACTCGCCGACGCGGGGCTGGCACCCGAGGAGATCGGGCACGTCAACGCGCACGGCACCGGCACCACGCTCAACGACCCCGCCGAGGCGGCGGCCCTGCGGCAGGTCTTCCGCCGGCCGCCGCCGGTCACCGCCAACAAGAGCGTGATCGGCCACACCATGGGCGCGGCCGGCGCCATCGAGGCGGCGCTCACCGTGCTCGCGCTCCAGCAGCGGCTGGTCCCGCCCACCGCCAACCTCGACCGGCTCGACGACGCCATCGGCCTCGACGTGGTCACCAAGGCGCCCCGGCCGGTCGACGCCCCCTCCGCCCTGTCCGTCTCCTGCGGCTTCGGCGGGCAGAACGCCGCCGTCGTCCTCACCGCCGCCTGACCGCGCTCCCGCCCGACCCCGGAGTCCATCCCCCCATGCGCCGCCTCGCCCACCGGCTCGCCCGGCTGTACCTGCGCCTGCTCGCCCACCGGCCGCCCACCGACTGGTTCGTCCCGGTCGCCGACGGCCGGTACGGCTCCGCCCCGGACGCCGCCGACCACCCGCTCACCCTGCTGATGCTCGGCGACTCGCTCGCCCAGAGCTTCGGCGCCCACCGCCCCGAGCAGACCCTCGGCGCCCTGCTCGCCACCGGCCTCGCCGAGGGCACCGGCCGGCCCGTCGACCTGCGGGTCCACGCCCGGGCCGGCGCCACCACCGCCGCCGTCGGCCGCCAAGTCCTGCGCGCCGTCCGGCTGCGGCCCGGCATCGCCGTACTGATCGTCGGCGGCAACGACGTCCTGCTGCCCGCCCCGCTCGGCCGCGCCGCCCGCCGGCACGCCCACCTCGCCCGCACCCTCCGCGAGGCCGGCTGGCAACTCGTCGTCGTCCCCTGCCCCGACCCCGGCTACGCGCCCGGCTTCCGCACCCCCGTCCGCTGGATCGGCCACCACCGCTCCACCCGCCTCGCCCGCCTCCACACCCGCACCGCCACCCGCACCGACGCCCACCTCGCCCCCACCTCCGGCCCCGATTTCCACCACCGCGCCGCCCAACTCCTCGGCCCCGACGGCATCCACCCCTCCCCGCACGGCTACGCCACCCACGCCACCCGCATGCTCCCCACCCTCCTCACCGCCGCCACCCACCTCCCCACCCCAGCCCCCGCCCCTGCCCCAGCAGCCACCCGCTGACCCCTCGCCCCCACCCCCCTCGCCCCCACCCCCCACCCCCCACCCCCCAC
>NZ_JBHZCY010000208.1:0-9687 GCF_042786665.1 Kitasatospora sp. NPDC059146
GCGGCGGGGGCGGCGGCCCGGCGGGGGGGGCCCCGCCCCGCCCGCCCCCCCCCCCCTCATCGTGGCGCGCTTCCATCGGTCAGGCGGTCAGGCGGTCAGGCGGTCAGCGCCCGGGCCCGGGCGACGAGGTCGCGCACCGAGTGGTCGGTCAGCTCCGGCAGCCGGTCGTAGTCGAACCAGCGCAGGTCCAGCGACTCCTCGCTGATCAGCGCCTGCGCCCCGGCCGGGGCCACCGCGATGTACTGGACGTCCAGGTGGGTGTTCTCCGGCCGGTCCTTGCCGGTGCAGCGGACCTGGTGGCGGTCCAGCTTGGCGGGGACGGGCACGCCGTCCTGGCGCAGCAGGGTGAGGTCGGGGATGCCGGACTCCTCGACGGCCTCGCGCAGGGCGGCGGAGGCGAGGTCGGCGTCGCCCGGCTCGCAGTGCCCGCCCATCTGCAGCCAGATCCCGACCTTGGGGTGGAGGGTGAGCAGCACCCGCCCGGCGGCGGGGTCGACGACCGCCGCGCTCGCGGTGATGTGGGCGGGCAGGCAGGACCGGTAGAGGCCCTCGGGCTGCTCGGCGAGGTGCGCGAGGTAGTCGAGGCGCAGCTGTTCCTGGTCCCGCTCGGCGGGCCGCCAGTCGGTCAGGGTGCGGACGGCGTCCGCGTGGAGGGTGGACGTACCCGTCCCGGTGGCCGTCATGCGGTGGGCTCGCCCTTTCCGTCGGTGCCGTCCTGGTCGCCCTTCGGGGCGTCGTTCTGCGGAGCGTCGCCCTTGGGCGGGTCGTTCTTGGTGAGGTCGGGCTTGCCGGCCGCGGCCTCGCCGAGCAGCTTGTCGAGGGCGTCGAAGTCGAAGCCGCCCTCCAGGTCGCCGCTGCCGCGGTGCACGAAGGCGTCCGGGTCGTCCAGGTCGGCGGCGGTGGGCAGCATGTCGGGGTGCTCCCAGAGCGCGTCGCGGCCCTCGACGCCGCGGGCGTCGGCGAGCAGCGCCCAGAGCCGGGCGGCGTCGCGCAGGCGGCGCGGGCGCAGTTCCAGGCCGACCAGGGTGGCGAAGGTCTGTTCGGCGGGCCCGCCGGCGGCGCGGCGGCGGCGGACGGTCTCGCGCAGCGCGCCGGCCTGCGGCAGGTGGGGCTCGGCAGCGGCGTGCACGACGGCGTCGACCCAGCCCTCGACCAGGGCGAGGGCGGTCTCCAGGCGGGCCAGGGCGGCCTTCTGCGCGGGGGTGTCCTCGGGCTGGAGGAGGCCGCCGGCCAGGGCCTCCTGGAGGGCTTCCGGGTTGCTCGGGTCGAGCTGGCCGACGAGTTCCTCCATGCGGGAGGTGTCGACCTTGATGCCGCGCGCGTAGGCCTCGACGGCGCCCAGCAGGTGGGCCCGCAGCCACGGGACGTGGG
Organism: Kitasatospora sp. NPDC059146; assembly: GCF_042786665.1. Lineage (NCBI taxonomy): Bacteria > Bacillati > Actinomycetota > Actinomycetes > Kitasatosporales > Streptomycetaceae > Kitasatospora > Kitasatospora sp. NPDC059146. Next base: position 1,372 of record NZ_JBHZCY010000208.1, read on the forward strand.
CGAAGAGGCGCTGGTGGGCGGCCTCGCGCAGGGCGAGGTAGAGCCGGACCTCGTCGGCGGGAACGTTCAGGCCCTCGCCGAACTCGGCGACGTTCTGCGGGAGCAGGGCGGCCTTGCCGGCCGGGGCGAGCGGCAGGCCGACGTCGGTGGAGCCGACGACCTCACCGGCGAGGGCGCCGAGCGCCTGGCCGATCTGGGTGCCGAACATGGCGCCGCCCATGGAGCGCATCATGCCCATCAGCGGGCCGGCCATGGCCTGCATCTCCTCGGGCAGGACGCCGCCCATGGCGTTGCCGACCCGCTCGGCGACCGGGTCGACGAGGTCCTTCCAGACCGGGAGGGTGGCCTCGATCCACTCGGCGCGGCTCCAGGCGACGGCGGTGCCGGCGCCGGAGGGGAACTCGGTGACGCCGTCGAGCCAGAGGTCGGCCAGGCGCACGGCCTCGACGACGGCGGAGCGTTCGGCGTCGCCGACCGAGCGGTCCTTGCTCTTGCCCTCGGCGGGTTCGGCGACGACGCTCTGCCGGGCGATGTTCTGGGCGAGTTCCCAGTTCACCGGGCCGCCCTCGAAGGAGAGCATCTGGCCGAGCTGCTGGAAGGCGGCACCGAGGTCGCCGGGGTTCATGCCGCCGAACATGGCGGCGAAGGGGTTGTCGGCTCCGGCGCCGCCGGGGCCGCCCGGGGTGCCGGGCAGGCCGAACATCGCGCCGAAGGGGTTGCCGGCTCCGAAGCCGAACGGCTGGGGGCCGCCGGTGCCTTCCTGGCCCTGCTCCTTCTTCTTCTGCGCGTCGTCGGGCTTGGCCTTGCCGTCCTCGGGCTCCTCGGGGGGAACGCCGAATCCGAAGGGAAGGTCGCTCACGGGGTCCTCGATCCGGTCGGCCGTCATACGGGTGTGGCGGGCAGTGCGGTCCGCCCGGGGCTCCGGTGGAGCGGGGGACTCGTGGGCGGCTCCCGAGGGCCAGGCCCGCGCCGGGTGCACCGCCGGGCCTTCGCCTCGGGCAGGATGGACGTACGTGACACACGTCCGTACGCACATAAGCTAACCGTGGAGGATGGCCGGTGAGTTCCCCGCCTTCGGACGTTCGCTCTGGGCTGACCGCTGGAGAGGACGATCCGGACGCCACGGCGTCGCCGCCTCCAGCCTACGGCGGGCGGCCGTTGACCGTGGCCGTGACCGGTGCCGCGGGGGTGCTGGGCGAGCGGGTCGCCGCCCGGCTGGTGGCCTCCCCGCACGTGCGCAGGGTGCTGGCGGTGGACGACCGGCGCGGTGAGGTCCCGGGCGTGCAGTGGCGCGTCCTGGACGTGCGGGACCCCGCGGTGGCCGAGCGGCTGGCCGGGGTCGACGTGGTGGTGCACCTGGCGATGGACTTCGGCATGGAGTCCGATCCGCGGGCCCGCAGCGCCTACAACGTGCGCGGCGCCCAGACGGTGCTGACCGCGGCCGCGGCCGCCGGGGTGCACCGGGTGGTGCTGTGCACCTCCGCGATGGTCTACGGCGCGCTGGCCGACAACGAGGTGCCGCTGGCCGAGGACTCGGAGCTGCGGGCGACCGAGGAGGCCTCGCTGGTCGGGGACCTGCTGGAGATCGAGCGGCTGGCCCGGCGGGCGCCGCGCGCCCACCCGGGGCTGCAGGTGACGGTGCTGCGCCCGGCCGTGGTGGTGGGCCCCGGTGTGGACACCGTGCTGACCCGGCACTTCGAGGCGCCCCGGCTGCTGGTGGTGGCCGGTTCGCGTCCGTGCTGGCAGTTCTGCCACGTGGACGACCTGGCGGCGGCGCTGGAGTACGCGGCGCTGGGCCTGGTGGAGGGCGAGGTGACGGTCGGCTGTGACGGCTGGCTGGAGCAGGAGGACGTGGAGCGGCTGTCGGGGATCCGGCGGATGGAGCTTCCGGCCGCGCTGGCGCTCGGCACCGCGGCGCGGCTGCACCGGCTGGGGCTGACCCCGGCGCCGGCGGGCGACCTGGCGTACACGATGTACCCGTGGGTGGTGTCCGGGAGCAGGCTGCACGAGGCGGGCTGGCGTCCGGAGTTCACCAACGAGCAGGTACTGGCCGAGCTGCTGGCGCAGGTGTCGGGCAAGCACGCGGTGGCGGGGCGCCGGCTGGGCGGCAAGGAGGCCGCGACCAGTCTGGGGGCGGCCGGGGCGACGGTGGCGCTGGTCGGCACGGCGGCGCTGGTGCGCCGGGCCCGCAAGCGGCGCCGTTTCTGAGTCGGCACCCGCTGGGGGCGCCCGGCGGGCGCCGTTTCTCACGATGCGAAATTTCGGAATCGTGATGCGGAAGCCCCTTGCCCCGATCGGCCCCCGATGGGGAATCATGGGGTCATGTCCGAGAACCACGACCCCATCCGGCTGCTCGCCGTCCGCGACACCCCGCTCTCGCTGGACGAGGTGTACGAGGCGGTCGGCGACGACGCGGCCGGCGGCACCACCGTCTTCGTCGGGACGGTCCGGGACCACGACGGCGGCAAGTCGGTCTCCGCGCTGGAGTACAGCTGCCACCCCACCGCCGAGGCGGAGATGCGCCGGATCGCCGAGAAGGTCGTCGCCGACTTCCCGGTGCGGGCCCTCGCCGCGGTGCACCGGGTGGGCCGGCTGGAGATCACCGACAAGGCCGTGATCGTCGCCGTCTCCTGCGCCCACCGCGGGGAGGCCTTCGCGGCCGCCCGCCGGCTGATCGACGACCTCAAGCACGAGGTGCCGATCTGGAAGCACCAGGTCTTCGCCGACGGCGAGGAGGAGTGGGTCGGCGCCGGGGGCTGCTGACCGGGCTCCCGGCCCCGGGGGCTGCTGACCGGACTCCCGGCCCCGGGGGCTTCTGACCGGACTCCCGTTCCCGGGGCGGTGGGCGGCCGCCCGTCCGCGCGGACGCGGTGCAACCGCCCGCACACGGAGCACGTCCTTCGGGTCAGGCGCGCCGCGGCCTCACCCGAACGGGTCCGGCCGGGGGCGCCGGATACTCCCTGGAAGTGAGCCGATCGGCCGTCCCGTAACCCGGATGGCGCCGGCCGCGTTGTCCGCCGGGGTGGTTAATCTGCTCATAGACCCGAGGAGCTGGGAGTACTGACATGGGTGCGCTCGCCTGGCTGATCATTCCGGTTGTCGCCGTCCTGGTCGCGGCCGCGTGGGCGGGGTGGGCCCAGCGGGCCCCGAGGGCCACCGGCGACCCGGCCTCGCTCGCCGAGCACCGGCGCTTCATGGCCGCGATGGAACGGACCACCGCGGGCTCCGCCGCCCCCGGGGAGGGTTCCGGCCGGTAGCCCGGCGGGCGCCGCGTCACGGGCGTCCCGTACTGTCGAGGCATGCCACGCCGCTCCGCGACGATGCTCGCTGCCACCCTGCTGCTCATAGCGCTGCTCTGCGTCTCGGTGCTGATGAAGGTGCCGTACACGGAGATGAGCCCGGGCCCGACGTACAACACGCTCGGCGAGCAGGGGGGCAAGCCGGTGATCACCATCACCGGCCACGACTCGTACCGGACGAGCGGCCACCTCAACATGACCACCGTCCAGGTCACCGGGGCCAAGTACGAGCCCAGCCTGGTCAACGCGGTGATCGGCTGGATGCGCGACGACGTGCTGGTGGTGCCGCACGACAACGTCTACCCCAAGGGGCAGTCGGACGCCGACGCCAAGAAGCAGAACGCCGAGGAGTTCGCCTCCTCCGAGGACAGCGCCCGCACCGCCGCGCTCAAGCAGCTGGGCGTCCCGGTCGGCAACGAGCTGATCGTGAAGTCGGTCACCGCGGGGGCCCCGGCCGAGGGCCGGCTGCACGCGGGCGACCAGATCGTCGCGGTGGACGGCGCCGCCGTCGACTCGGTGGACCAGGTGGTCGCCGCCGTCACCAAGCACAAGCCCGGTGAGTCGGTGGTCTTCACCGTGGTGCCGCGGGCCAAGGACACCTCCGGCAACGGCTCCGCCACCCCGGGGACGAGGACCGACGTCACCGTGCCGACCGTCCGGGCCAAGGACCTCGACCCGAAGGCGCCGGCCGAGCGGGCCGAGCTCGCGGTGGTCGGCATCGGCACCGGGATCCGGCACACCTACCCGTTCCAGATCGACATCGGCCTGCAGGACGTCGGCGGCCCGAGCGCCGGGCTGATGTTCTCGCTCGGCATCATCGACAAGCTCACCCCGGGCGGCGACCTCACCGGCGGCAAGTTCGTCGCGGGCACCGGCACCATCGACGACGACGGCAAGGTCGGCCCGATCGGCGGGATATCGATGAAGCTGATCGCCGCCCGGGACGCCGGGGCCGAGTACTTCCTCACCCCCGCCTCGAACTGCGCCGAGGCCACCAAGAACGTGCCGTCCGGGCTGACCCTGATCAAGACGGACACCCTGGACGGCGCGCTCAAGTCGCTGGAGCAGATCCGCTCCGGGCAGGCCTCGGCGCTGCCGTCCTGCCCCCGCTAGGCGGGCCCTGGGCGGGGGCGGGAACCGGCGTCAGGAGAAGGTCGCCAGCAGCGCTTCGGTCAGGCCGGGCACCAGGTCCGGGCCGGTCAGCACCTCGCGGGCGACGTCCTTGGAGCGCAGCCGCAGGGCGATCTCCTTCTTGCCGTCGCGCAGCACCGCGGCGGTGATCCGCACCTCCTCGCGCTTGGGGTGGTTGGCCACCCACTCGGCGAGCTGGGCGTCGCTGGCACCGCGCGGGCGGGACTGCTCGGCGCCCGGCGGCAGCATCAGCCGCTCGACCACCAGGGCGCAGCCGGCCACCGCGGCGGGCCAGGCGATGGTGCCGAGGAACTTGTCGAGCTCCATGCCGGCCGGGAGTTCGTCCTGCTCGACCGGGGTGAGGCCGGGCTCGTCGCTGTCGGCGAGGCCGAGCTGCTTGGCGATGCGCGGGTCGGCCTTGCGCAGGGCGGCGCTGTCCACCAGGGCGAACAGTCGGGCCGGGAGGTCCCAGCCGAGGGTGGCGGCGTACTCGTCGATCTCCAGCGCGGCCCGGGTGAGGGGGGTGGCGGCGGGGAGCTTGGAGACGTCGTCGGGGGAGTTGTTCAGATCAGGCGCGTCGGACATGACTCAATCCTCACACGCCGGGCGGCGCCCGCTCGCCGGGGCGGTCCCGGGGGCCCGGGGCGGGGTGTCCGGGCGGGGCGGCGGGGGGTTGCGGGCGAACGGTGTCGTAACCGTCTGCTAACGGTGGGAACTCGGTCGAAGACTGGTTAAGTTGCTCTGACGACCGACCGATTCCAGACGACACAGCTGAGGTGCCACCGTGGTATTCCAGATGCCGGAACGCTCAGGGCCGGGTTTCCGGCGGAGGGTGGGCCCGCCCTCCCGGCGGGCGCGGGTGGCCCTGCTGACCCTGGGCGTACTCGCGGTGCTGTTCCTGTTGTTCGTCATGTTCGCCGGGTTCTGGACGGACTGGCTGTGGTTCAGGTCGGTGCGCTACTCCTCGGTGTTCACCACCCAGCTGTGGACGAAGGTCGGGCTGTTCGGGGTCTTCGGCCTGCTGATGGCGGTGATCGTCGGCTTCAACGTGTGGCTGGCGCACCGGCTGCGGCCGCCGCTGTCGGCGATGTCGGTGGAGCAGCAGAGCCTGGACCGCTACCGGGCGGGCCTGGCGCCGTTCAAGCGCTGGGCGCTGATCGGGGTCTCGCTGGTGATCGGCCTGGTGGCGGGCGCGGCGGCGTCCGGCCAGTGGCGGACCTGGCTGATGTGGACGAACGCGACGTCCTTCGGTGAGAAGGACGCCCAGTTCGGCATGGACGTCTCGTTCTACGCCTTCGACCTGCCGTTCTACGAGTTCGTGCTGGGCTTCGCGTTCAGCGCGGTGATCGTCTCGCTGCTGACCTCGGCGCTGGTGCACTACCTGTACGGGGGGCTGCGGCTGCAGGGCCCGGGCCGGCGGGCGAGTGCGGGCGCGCAGGGGCACCTGGCGGTGCTGCTGGGCGTGTTCGTGCTGTTGAAGGCGGTGGCGTACTGGCTGGACCGGTACGCGCTGGCGGTGAAGACCGGCTCCTACAAGGGGGTCTCGGGCTGGACCGGCCTGCGCTACGTGGACGCCAACGCGTTCCTGCCGGCGAAGACGATCCTGTTCTTCGTCGCGATCATCTGCGCGGTGCTGTTCTTCCTGACGCCGATCCGCCGCACCTGGGCGCCGGCCCTGATCGGGCTGGGGCTGATGGTGCTGTCGGCGGTGCTGATCGGCGGGCTGTACCCGGCGATCGTGCAGCAGTTCCAGGTCAAGCCGAACGAGCAGGCCAAGGAGACGCCGTACATCCAGAAGAACATCGACGCGACCCGGCAGGCGTACGGGATCGCGGACGCGCAGACCACCCCGTACAGCCCGCAGGGCTCGACCACGGGTGACGCGTTGAAGCCGGACGCGCAGACCATCGCGGACGTGCGGCTGCTGGACCCGAACATCGTGTCGCAGACGTTCCAGTCGCTGGAGCAGCAGCGCAACTACTACGCGTTCCCGAGCACCCTCTCGGTGGACCGCTACAGCACGCCCACGGGCAAGCAGGACACCGTGATCGGCCTGCGCGAGCTGGACCTCAACGGGGTGCAGCGGAACTGGATCAACGACCACTTCAAGTACACCCACGGCTACGGCGCGGCGCTGGCCAAGGGCAACCAGGTCGACGACAAGGGCGGGCCGGTGTTCACCGAGTCCGGCCTGCCGGCCACCGGTGCGCTGGGCGACTACGAGCAGCGGATCTACTACGGCGAGAAGACGACGACGTACTCGATCGTCGGCGGCTCGAACAAGGAGATCGACTACACCGACGTCAAGACCGGTCAGAACGTGGAGTACACGTACACCGGTGACAGCGGTGTCTCGCTGGACAACCCGATCACCCGGGCCGCGTACGCGGTGCGCTTCGCCGAGCCGCAGATGCTGTACGCGGGGGCGATCACCGACGGCGCCAAGGTGATCTACAACCGGACGCCCAAGGAGCGGGTGGAGAAGGTCGCGCCGTGGCTGTCGATCGACGCCGACCCGTACCCGGTGGTGCAGGACGGCCACGTGGTGTGGGTCGTGGACGGCTACACCACCTCGGACGGCTTCCCGTTCTCGTCGAAGACGACGCTGGGCACGGCGACCAAGGACTCGCTGACCAACCAGCGCGGTGAGCTGCTGACCGCCGCCAACCAGGTCAACTACATCCGCAACTCGGTCAAGGCCACGGTGGACGCCTACACCGGCGAGGTGAAGCTCTACCAGTGGGACGAGAAGGACCCGGTCCTCAAGACCTGGATGAAGGCCTTCCCGGGCACCGTGGAGCCGAAGTCGGACATCCCGGCGACGCTGCTGCCGCACCTGCGCTACCCGCAGGACATGTTCAAGGTGCAGCGCGACCTGCTCGGCCAGTACCACGTGACGGACGCCAACTCCTTCTTCAACGGCAGTGACATCTGGCAGGTCCCGGTGGACCCGACCAGTGACACCAAGCAGGTCCAGCCGCCGTACTACGTGACGGTGCGGATGCCGGACGCCCAGGCCGCGAGCTTCTCGCTGACCAGCACCTTCGTGCCCAACCAGCGGCCGAACCTGGCGGCCTTCATGGCCGTCAACGCGGACCCGGGCGAGGACTACGGGAAGATCCGCATCCTCAAGATGACCGGCGAGAGCGGCGCCCCCGGCCCCGGCCTGGTGCAGTCGAAGTTCAACTCCCGCCAGGAGGTGGCGAACCAGATCTTCGCGTTGAAGAGCGGCGGCGACACCGAGCTGGAGTACGGCAACCTGCTGACCCTGCCGGTCGGCGGCGGGCTGTTGAACGTCGAGCCGGTGTACGTGCGCGGGCGCGGCGCCAAGTACCCGACGCTGCAGAAGGTCCTGGCGGTGTACGGGGACGACAACGTGGCGTTCGAGAACACCCTGGACGACGCGCTGCGCAAGCTGTTCGCCGGGCAGGCCCCGCCGGCCACGCCGGTGGCGCCGTCCAGCCAGGGCGGGGCGACGCCGGGCACCGGGACGTCCCCGGGCACCGGGACGACGCCCGGCGGCGCCGGCACGCCGACGCCGACGCCCACCGCGCCGGGCACCCCGGCGCCGGGCGGGACGATCTCGCCGGAGCTCCAGCGGGCGCTCGGGGACGCGGAGAAGGCGTACAACGACAGCCAGACCGCGTTCAAGAACGGCGACTGGGTGGCGTACGGCAACGCCCAGAAGGCGCTCGGCGACGCCTTGAAGGCGGCCGAGGCGGCCCGGGCGGGCGGCCAGGCACCGGCGCCGACGGCGACGCCGACCGGCTCGGGGGCGGCCAGTCCGCACCCCTAGGGCCTGTCCGGCGGATCTTGGCAGATCAGCGCGCGGCGTTGGGCGCCCGGCTGGGCGTGCGCCCGAGTCGGCCTCGTACTGGACGTACTT
>NZ_JBHZCY010000209.1:0-9663 GCF_042786665.1 Kitasatospora sp. NPDC059146
CCCGCGAGGTGTTGGGGGTGGGGGTGGGGGTGGGGGTGGGGCGGGTGGGCGGGGTAGCCAGTATTTGGGCGGGCCCGTGTGCTTGCACGCGGGCCCGCCCATTTATGTTGATCACTCACTTGGCTTGATGCCGAGATTTCCAGTGATTGTTCCCCGGCTTCCTATGCGCCCGAGCATTATTGTGCTTGTGGGTGGGTGGGTTTTCTCGCCCATTTCAAGATCGTGCTGCGGTTTTGCTCGCCCCGCCGCGATCGCATCGCGGCGGGGCGGGAAGGCTGGGGGATCCACTTGTCGTTGAGCCCCGGCTTTTGGGCTTCTGCGTAGGGAGTCGGTCTGGACGACTTCCTGCGCAGAAGTCGGCGGTCAGCCGCGTTGGAGGAGGCGGGTGGCGCCGGTGACGACGGTGGAGGCGAGGAGCCAGCCGACGACGACGAGGCCGGCGGCGATCCATTGGCTGGTGCCGCCGGGGTTCCAGGCGCCCTGGTTGAGGTCGACGATGGGCAGCAGCCGGTCGAGGGTGTAGAGCACCGCGTTCCAGTGCGGTTTCTCGTCGGCCTTGAGCGGGGCGGGTTCGTGGGTGGCGAACCAGACGCTGCCGAGGGCCCAGGCGAGGAGCAGCCACAGGCCGGCGCGGCCGGGGCGGTAGCCGTAACCGACGGTGACGTCCTGGACCAGGCCCCAGCCCCGGGCGGGCAGCGGCAGGGTCTCCCGGCGGCGGCGCTGCTTGGCGTACAGCACCTCGCGGGCGTCGTCGTCGGCGCCGTCGCGGCGCAGGGCGGCGGCGAGCTGCTCGTAGGACTCCGGCTGGAAGTCCACCGCGGAGCCCTCCAGCCAGGCGATCCGCTGTTGGACGGTGAACGCCGCGGCGGGGCGGAGGTTCTCGTAGACGAAGCCGGTCAGGCCCAGGTGCTTGCCGAGCGGCCAGGAGTCCGGGCGGTCGACCAGGTTGCCGACCCGGGCGCGGGAGAGCGAGACCGTGCCGGTGGGCCGGAAGGCGCAGGTGAAGCGCAGTTCGGGGGTGTGGATGCGGCGCAGCGACAGCTCGTCGTCACCCTCCAGGTGGAATTCGCCGGAGATCAGGCAGGCCGCGTCGAAGCGGGCGTCCGAGAGCCGCACCTGGCCGTAGGCGCGGAACGGGGTGCTGGGGGCGCCGGGCGCCGGGCTCTGGCCGTAGCCGGAGCCGTAGTAGCTGCGGGAGCCGAACCAGCCGCCGTCGGCGGAGCTGGTCAGGTAGAGGGTGTGGCCGACGTTGAGCCGGACGGCGTTGAGGCAGACGCGGTTCTGCGGGTCGGCGTGCAGCTGGGCGCCGCGGAGCGAGAGGCGGCCGCCGATCCGGGCCGTGCGGACGCTCAACTCGCCGTGGGTCTCCAGGCGTTCGGCTTCGAGGTCCTGGTGGACGGTCATCCCGTCGGCCGAGATCGCGCGGCCGTAGCGGTCGCCGCCGATGACGGCCTGGTTGAGCAGCAGGTCGGTGCCGATCTTGGCGTCGGTGAGCCGGATGCCCTCGGGTATCCGGCAGCGGGCCAGGTGGAGGTCGCCGGTGGTGGACAGCCGGGAGGCCTCGATCCTGGGGATCGCGCACTCGACCATCCGCAGGGTGGTGGCGGAGGCCTCCGAGATGAGGATCTTGTGGTCGAAGCGGCAGCCGCGCAGTTCGACGTACCGTTCCAGGTGGCCGCCGGCCAGGTTGAGCGAGCCGGTGACCTTCACCCCGCTCATCCGCAGCGAGGCGACCCGCCCGGCGGTGGGTTGCGGCCCGGCCAGCAGCAGGTGCGCGAGTACGTCGGCGCCGACCGTCCGCTCCGGCCCCCAGGGGCTGTCCCCGAAGGGGTCGTCGATGTCGTCCCGGCCACATCTGCGCTCGAAGACCTCGCCCTCGCGGAAGGCCTCCCAGAGTTCCCGTTCGGTGTCGGTCCAGCCCTCCGGGGCGCTCTCCGCCATGGTTTCCCCCGTCCCCCCGGTCGTCTCGCCTTTCGTATCACGGACTGAAATGTGGGACCACCCGTTCCGGCCACTCCTTACACTGGGTGGCGTGATCTCTCGAATCGACCTCCGCGGCTCGCTGGACGACCCGCGTGCCCTGCTGCCCCGTGCCGAGTTCGACGTGGCGGCCGCCCTGGAGAAGGTGCGGCCGATCGCCGAGGACGTACGCCATCGCGGGGTCGCGGCGCTGATCGAGATCACCGAGCGTTTCGACGGCGTCCGGCTGGAGTCCACCCGGGTGCCCGCCGAGCAGCTGGCCGAGGCCTTGGAGACGCTGGACCCGAAGGTGCGGGCCGCGCTGGAGGAGTCGATCCGCCGCGCCCGGGCCGTGCACGCCGACCAGCGCCGCACCGGGCACACCACCCAGGTGGTGCCGGGCGGCACGGTCACCCAGCGCTGGGTGCCGGTCGAGCGGGTCGGCCTGTACGTGCCGGGCGGGCTGGCGGTCTACCCGTCCTCCGTGGTGATGAACGTGGTGCCGGCCCAGGAGGCGGGCGTCCGGGGCATCGCGGTGACCTCTCCGCCGCAGAAGGAGTTCGGGGGCCGCGTCCACCCGACCATCCTGGCGGCCTGCGCGCTGCTCGGCGTGGACGAGGTCTACTCCGTCGGCGGCGCCCAGGCGGTCGCGATGTTCGCCCTGGGCACCGAGGAGTGCGCACCGGTGAACATGGTCACCGGCCCGGGCAACATCTACGTCGCCGCCGCCAAGCGCTTCTTCGCCGGCCGGATCGGCATCGACTCCGAGGCCGGCCCGACCGAGATCGCCGTCCTCGCGGACGACAGCGCGCTGCCCAGCGACGTCGCCGCCGACCTGATCAGCCAGGCCGAGCACGGCCCCACCTCCGGCTCGGTGCTGGTCACCGACTCCCCGGAGCTGGCCGACGCGGTCGAGGTCGAGCTGGTCGCCCAGGTCGGCCGGACCAAGCACAGCGAGCGGGTCGCCGAGGCGCTCGGCGGCCGCCAGTCCGGCATCATCCTGGTCGACGACCTGGAGCAGGGCCTCGTCGTGGTCAACGCCTACGCGGCCGAGCACCTGGAGATCCAGACCCGCGACCCGCACGCGGTGGCGGCGAAGGTCGTCAACGCCGGCGCGATCTTCATCGGCCGCTGGACCCCGGTCTCGCTGGGCGACTACGCGGCCGGGTCCAACCACGTGCTGCCGACCGGCGGCTGCGCCTGCCACTCCTCCGGGCTGTCGGTGCAGACCTTCCTGCGCGGCGTCCAGGTCGTCGAGTACGACCGGCAGGCGCTGGCGGACGTCGCCGCGCACGTGGTCAACCTGGCGAACGCCGAGGACCTGCCCGGTCACGGTGACGCCGTCAAGGCTCGGTTCGATTGGACGGTTCCCGGCGCGTGACGAACATCGACGACCTGCCCATCCGGGACGAGCTGCGCGGCCAGTCCCCGTACGGCGCACCGCAGTTGGACGTCCCCGTCCAGCTGAACACCAACGAGAACCCGTACCCGCTGCCCGAGGAGCTGGTGGCCCGGATCGCCGAGCGCGTCGCCGAGGCCGCCCGCCACCTCAACCGCTACCCCGACCGGGACGCGGTCGAGCTGCGCGAGGGCCTCGCCGCGTACCTCACCCGCAGCACCGGCCTCCCGGTCGCCCGCGCGCAGGTGTGGGCCGCCAACGGCTCCAACGAGGTCCTCCAGCAGCTGCTGCAGACCTTCGGCGGCCCCGGCCGCACCGCGCTCGGCTTCGAGCCCTCCTACTCGATGCACGCGCTGATCTCCCGGGGCACCGGCACCGGCTGGATCTCCGGCCCCCGCAACGACGACTTCACCATCGACGTGGACGCCGCCCTCGCGGCGATCGCCGAGCACCGGCCGAACGTGGTGTTCATCTGCTCGCCGAACAACCCGACCGGCACGGCCGTCGCGGCGGAGACCGTCCTGCGGCTGTACGAGGCCGCGCAGGCCGCCCGGCCCAGCCTGGTGGTCGTGGACGAGGCGTACGTCGAGTTCTCGCACCGCGCCTCGCTGCTGCCGCTGATCGAGGGCCGCCCCAACCTGGTGGTCAGCCGCACCATGTCCAAGGCCTTCGGCGCCGCCGGGCTGCGCCTCGGCTACCTGGCCGCCGACCCGGCCGTGGTCGACGCCGTCCAGCTGGTCCGGCTGCCGTACCACCTGTCGGCCGTCACCCAGGCCACCGCGCTGGCCTGCCTGGAGCACACCGACACCCTGCTGGGGTACGTCGGCCGGCTCAAGGAGGAGCGCGACCGGCTGGTGGACGCGCTGCGCGCGACGGGTCTGGAGGTGACCGACTCGGACGCCAACTTCGTCCAGTTCGGCCGCTTCGCCGACACCCACGCCGTGTGGCGGGCCATCCTCGACCAGGGTGTCCTGGTCCGTGACAACGGGGTCCCCGGGTGGCTGCGCGTCACCGCCGGCACGCCCGCCGAGAACGACGCCTTCCTGGACGCCGTCCGTAGAGTGATCAAGGAGCTGTAACCCCTCATGTCCCGCATCGGACGCGTCGAGCGCACCACCAAGGAGACCTCCGTCCTGGTCGAGATAGACCTCGACGGAACCGGCAAGACCGACATCTCCACCGGCGTCGGCTTCTACGACCACATGCTCGACCAGCTCGGCCGCCACGGTCTGTTCGACCTCACCGTCAAGACCGACGGCGACCTGCACATCGACACCCACCACACCATCGAGGACACCGCCCTCGCGCTCGGTGCCGCCTTCAAGCAGGCGCTCGGCGACAAGGTCGGCATCTACCGCTTCGGCAACTGCACGGTGCCGCTGGACGAGTCGCTCGCCCAGGTCACCGTCGACCTCTCCGGCCGGCCCTACCTGGTGCACACCGAGCCCGAGGGCATGGCGCCGATGATCGGCGCCTACGACACCACGATGACCCGGCACATCCTGGAGTCCTTCGTGGCCCAGGCGCAGATCGCGCTGCACGTGCACGTCCCGTACGGGCGCAACGCGCACCACATCGTGGAGTGCCAGTTCAAGGCCCTGGCCCGGGCGCTGCGCTACGCCGCCGAGCGGGACCAGCGCGCGGCCGGCATCCTCCCCTCGACCAAGGGTGCGCTGTGAACAAGACCGCGACGATCCTCCTCTTCGTCGGCCTCTTCCTGGCGGGCGGGGTGATCTCCTTCTGGAAGCAGAAGCTGCCGAAGGGCGTCATCCTGGTGCTGGCCATCGGGGCCGTGATGTGCCTGGGCTCCGGCCTCATGCGCCTGTAACACCCGTAGCAGAGAGACTGGACACCTGAACATGGGCAAGAACGTCGTCGTCCTCGACTACGGCTCCGGCAACCTCCGCTCCGCGCAGCGCGCCCTGGAGCGGACCGGGGCGAACGTCACGGTCAGCTCCGACTACGACACCGCGATGGCCGCGGACGGCCTGCTCGTCCCCGGTGTGGGCGCCTTCGAGGCCTGCATGCGCGGCCTCAAGTCCGTCCGCGGCGACTGGATCATCGGCCGCCGGCTCGCCGGGGGCCGCCCGGTCATGGGCATCTGCGTGGGCATGCAGATCCTCTTCGAGAAGGGCGTCGAGCACGGCGTGGAGACGCCCGGCTGCGACGAGTGGCCCGGCACCGTCGAGCCGCTGGACGCCCCGGTCGTCCCGCACATGGGCTGGAACACCGTGGACGTGCCCGAGGGCAGCCGGATGTTCGCCGGCCTCGACCCGGAGACCCGCTTCTACTTCGTGCACTCCTACGGCGTGCGGCACTGGGAGCTGGAGACCCACAGCGCGCGGATCAACCCGCCGCTGGTCACCTGGGCCACGCACGGGCAGCCGTTCGTCGCCGCGATCGAGAACGGCCCGCTCTGGGCCACCCAGTTCCACCCCGAGAAGTCCGGCGACGCCGGCGCCGCCCTGCTGACCAACTGGGTCAACACCCTCTGAACGTCTGAGAGTTGCTACTGATGAGCCTTGAGCTGCTGCCCGCCGTCGACGTCCGCGACGGCCAGGCCGTCCGCCTGGTCAAGGGCGCCTCCGGCACCGAGACCTCCTTCGGCGAGCCGCTGGCCGCCGCCCTCGCCTGGCAGAACGCCGGCGCCGAGTGGCTCCACCTGGTCGACCTGGACGCCGCCTTCGGCACCGGCACCAACTACGAGCTGCTGCGCGAGGTCACCGGACAGCTGGACATCAAGGTCGAGCTGTCCGGCGGCATCCGCGACGACGAGTCGCTCGCCCGCGCCCTCGCCACCGGCTGCACCCGGGTCAACCTCGGCACCGCCGCCCTGGAGGCCCCCGAGTGGGTCGCCAAGGCCATCGCCGAGCACGGCGACAAGATCGCCGTCGGCCTGGACGTGGTCGGCACCACCCTGCGCGGCCGCGGCTGGACCCGCGACGGCGGCCAGCTCTTCGACGTCCTGGAGCGGCTGAACGCCGAGGGCTGCACCCGCTACGTCGTCACCGACGTCAACCGCGACGGCACCCTCACCGGCCCCAACCTCCAGCTGCTGCGCGACGTCTGCGGCGCCACCGACCGCCCCGTCGTCGCCTCCGGCGGCGTCTCCTCCCTCGACGACCTGCGCGCCATCGCCGGTCTCGTCGACCTGGGTGTCGAGGGCGCCATCGTGGGCAAGGCACTCTACGAGCAGAAGTTCACCCTCGAAGAGGCCCTGGAGGCGGTTTCCGGATGACGGAAGGTCGGATCGTACGCGGTCGGGTCACGGGATTCTCCCCCTGGGAGGAGGAGTTCGGCTACTCCCGGGCGGTCGCCGCGGGCGACCACGTGCACGTGGCCGGCACCACCGCCTGGGTGAACGGCCGGATCGAGCACGAGGGCGACCCGTACCGGCAGACCCTCGCCGCGTTCGGCGTCGGGCTCTCCGCCCTGGCCGCGTACGGTCTGACCGCGGACGACGTCATCCGCACCCGGATGTACATCACCCACGCCCGCGACGCCGAGGAGGTGGGCCGCGCCCACCGCCGACTCTTCGACGCCGCACGCCCGGTGGCCACCATGGTGGTGGTCGACGGGCTGATCGACTCCCGGATGATGGTCGAGGTCGAACTCGACGCGTACCGCACCGGGCTGGCAATGACCCTGGAAGCCCTGGAAGGCAAGCAGCCGTGACCCTCGCCGTACGTGTCATCCCCTGCCTGGACGTGGACGCCGGGCGGGTGGTCAAGGGAGTCAACTTCCAGAACCTGCGCGACGCCGGCGACCCGGTCGAGATGGCCAAGCTCTACGACGCCGAAGGCGCCGACGAGCTGACCTTCCTCGACATCACCGCCTCCTCCGGCGACCGCGAGACCACCTACGACGTGGTGCGCCGCACCGCCGAGCAGGTGTTCATCCCGCTCACCGTCGGCGGCGGCATCCGGGCCGTCGAGGACGTGAACCAGCTGCTGCGGGCCGGCGCCGACAAGGTCGGGGTCAACACCGCGGCCATCGCCCGGCCCGAACTGGTCCGCGAGATCGCCCGGCGCTTCGGGCGGCAGGTGCTGGTGCTGTCGGTCGACGCCCGGCGCTGCGGCGAGGGCGTGGAGACCGCCTCGGGCTACGAGGTCACCACCCACGGCGGGCGCCGGGGCACCGGCCTGGACGCCGTCGAATGGGCCGGCCGGGCGGCCGAGCTGGGCGCGGGCGAGATCCTGCTCAACTCGATGGACGCCGACGGCACCAAGGACGGCTACGACCTGGAGATGATCCGCGCCGTGCGCAAGGCCGTCTCCGTGCCGGTCATCGCCTCCGGCGGCGCCGGCAGGCTCGCCGACTTCGCCCCGGCCGTCGAGGCCGGCGCGGACGCCGTCCTCGCGGCCAGCGTCTTCCACTTCGGGGACCTGCGGATCGGCGAGGTCAAGAACGTGCTGCGGGAGGCCGGGCACCCCGTCCGGTGACGTGATCCGTCGTGCGTGAGGGCCCGCTGCTCCTGCTGAGCAGCGGGCCCTCACGCGTGGTCGCGACTCGCGTGGTCACGACTCGCGGGGCTCGCCCTTGATCAGCGCGAACGGGGCACCGTTCGGGTCCGCCAGCCAGGCGATCCGGCCGACGTTCTCCACGTACGAGGCCGGCATCAGCACCGAGCCGCCCGCCGCCGTCGCCTTGGTGACCAGCGCGTCCACGTCGTTGGCGGCGAAGTACGGCGTCCAGGCGGAGGGCTGCTCCGGCTGCATGGTCGGGGCGATGCCGCCGAAGCTCGTCTGCTGCTGGTCGCCCTCGGCGGTGGAGATCACCCGGTAGTTCATCCCCGGGGACGGCTCGAAGTTCTCCACCCGCCAGCCGAACAGCCCGTGGTAGAAGGAGAATCCGCCGTCCTGGTCCCGGGTGTGCAGCTCCGACCAGACCAGCGTGTTGTCCTCGGACACGGCGTCCAGCCCGACCGTGTTCCCGGACTGCCAGACCGCGAACTCGGCGCCCTGCGGATCGGTCAGCGCCGCGAACCGCCCCTCCTGCATGACGTCCATCGGCGGGACCCGGACCGTGGCACCGGACTGCTCGGCCGCCTTGACGGTCGCGTCCACGTCGGCGGTGCGGAAGTACGTCGTCCAGGCGGACCGCGCGCCGCCGTCGAGGTGGCCGAGGGCGCCGACCGTCCTGCCGTCCAGCTGGAGGAAGCCGTAGCCGCCCGTCTCCGGGACCTCCTGGAAGGTCCAGCCGAAGACCCTGCCGTAGAACGCCGCGGTGGCCGGGATGTCCGGGCTGCCCAGGTCGATCCAGCAGGGCGAGCCGAGGGGGAAGTCGGTGGTGAGCATGAGGTGGGGCCCTTCGACGGAGAGTGACCGGGCTGCCCGGGGCGGACCCCGGCCACCTGCGAGTCTGCCCCCGGGCACTGACATCCGCAGCCGGGAGGAGGCTGGGCGGGGCCGCGCCGGGCAGGGTAGCCGGACGACCGGGTGCCCGGGGCCGGAACGGCGGCATCGCCCCGGAGCGCCCCGCCGCCGCCCTAGGCTCGTCCCACGCGGCCGCGACCCGGACGAACGGGCCGACGGCGCGACCGATCCGACGACCCGGCAAGGTGGTTCACCGGTGATGGAGCAGTACGCCGACGACGGCGAGGTGACCTACGAACAGGTGACGGTGGTCTCCCTCGCCGCCAGCGCCCCGGTCGGCCCGGCGCGGACCGCCGTCCGGGTCGTCCGCGAGGCCATGACCGTCAAACGGATCGCGGGCTACTGGGTGCGCTGGGACGAGCGCCGGGCCGGCGAGGAACTCCGGCACCACGCGCGCTGGGTGCCCGAGGAGGAGTACGTCCGGCCGGGCACCGGCCGCCCGGACGGCACACTCTCCGTGACGGTGGCCGCGTACTGGGCGGACGCCCGCGGCGCCTTCCGCCACCGGCCCGGCACCGAGACCGCGGTGACCTTCCGCCCCGGCGAGGGCGCGCACGAGCTGGTGCTGGAGCAGCCCGCCCCGGCCGGCCCCTCCGCCCTCTCCGTGCAGCTCGCGGACGCCCGCTGGCTGGGCGCCGCCGACGGCGGGCCGATCCACTACGGCTTCTCGGGCGCCACCGAGGCCGCGACGGGCGGCGAGGGGGCGTGGCTGGTCCGGCACCCGGAGTACGGAACGGGCGGCGTGGGCGACCAGGGTTAGGGCCCGTCTTCGAACTCCCGTCTGCGGGCCGACGCTCCCCCAGCCTTCGGCCGGGAGGTACCCCCAGGGCACAAGCGCGCCTCGCCGCGTTGTCGTCGGTCGCCAATGCGCTGCATTGGGCTCCCTCCTCCGCCTTGCGATGCACGCACCCCAACGCCGCCCCGCCCGCC
>NZ_JBHZCY010000210.1:0-9363 GCF_042786665.1 Kitasatospora sp. NPDC059146
GGTTACATTCCGAACCCGGAAGCTAAGCCTCACAGCGCCGATGGTACTGCAGGGGGGACCCTGTGGGAGAGTAGGACGCCGCCGAACAATCATTCCAAAAAGACCCCCTCCCATTCGGGAGGGGGTCTTTTTGCGTTACCCTCTGCCAATGCAGAACCTGACCCTGACCTGGCAGACCGCCGGGGGTGCCGCCGTCGTCCTCTACGGAGGCGCGTACGCCGCTGCGAGGGTCCGGAAACCGGGGGCGTCGGCGCTGCTGCGGGAGGCCGGCACGCTGCTGGCGCTGTTCGCGCTCTGGCAGCTGGTCGGGCACCTGTCGGTGATGAGTGCCGATCACGCGTTGGACCGGGCGGGCTGGATCCACCGGACCGAGCGGGCGATCGGCCTGCCGGACGAGGCCTCCTGGCAGGCGGCGGTCACGCCGTACCCGGTGCTGGTGCGGCTGGCGAACTACTACTACGCGGTGATGCACTTCGCCGTCATGCTCGGTGCGCTGCTCTGGGTCTTCCTGCGGCACCGGGAGCGCTACGCGTGGGTGCGCAACACGGTGGTGATCACCACGGCGGTCTGCCTGCTGGTGCAGTTCATCCCGGTGGCGCCGCCGCGGATGCTGCCGCAGAGCGGCTTCGTGGACGTGGCCGCGGAGTACGGGCAGTCGGTGTACGGCGGTGCGGTCGGCGGGGTGGTGGTGGCGGACCAGCTGTCGGCGATGCCGTCGGTGCACGTCGCCTGGTGCGTGCTGGCGGCGGTCGCGGTGGTGCGGGTGTCGCCGAGCCCGTTCCGCTGGGTGGTGGTGCTGCACCCGCTGCTGACGGTCGCGGTGGTCGTGGTGACGGCCAACCACTTCTGGGCGGACGGCATCGTCGCCGTCGCCATCCTGCTGTTCGCCTACGCCGTCCTGGCGTTGGCGGCACGGCGACGGGGCCGGGTCCCCGTCGAGACGGAGACCCGGCCCCGGGCCGGTGCCGAGGAGCGGCCCCAGCAGGTCGGTTGAGCCCCGGCAGGTCACTTGACCGGCAGGGCGACCTTCCCCCAGGAGCCGTGGCTCAGGCGGGAGGTGGCCCAGTACCAGGCGATGGCCCCGGAGACGGCCGCGACCCAGCCGGCGGCCTTGCCGAGGCCGCTGTAGCCGCCGAGGACGGCGATGGCGTCCAGCACGAGGGAGACGGTGAACAGGCCGTAGACGGCGCGGCTGAACAGGCCCGCGCCCCAGCTGGCGGCGGTGAGGCTGAGGGCGAGCAGGGCCCACAGCAGCAGGAACAGACCGGCGGCGTTCTTGCTCGCGCCGCCGGCCACCGACCAGGTCGCCCAGAAGGCGCCGAGGCTGGTGAAGGCGGTCCCGGTGAAGCCCTCGCCGCCGCGGAGCTGCCAGAGGCCCGCGATGAAGAGGGTGACGCCGCCGAGCAGGTGGGCGAGGTGGGCCGCGTCCCCGACACCGGTGCCGTGCAGGATCCCGGTGGAGAGCAGACCGTAGGCGAGCAGTGTCAGGCCGAGGGCGAGGTAGCCGAGGTTACCCGCGTCGGCTCCGGTGGAGCGGGCGTTCGTTGCCCCGGTAGCGTCGTTGCTCACCGGAGGCTCCTTTCACTCTGGGCGCGCGCAGGGCGCAGTGACGCTTGGTGTCGTTCCGATGAGTGGATGCGCGCGACCGCGCCGAGGGCGCACGGCTGTGAGCGTGCGCGGGCTGCGGTCAGAAGTGAGGTCAGAAGCGACGGGCCTGCGGAGAGCCGCTGGTCACGTCCCCGCCGGGGGATTCCCCGGCGAGATCGGTTTACCCGGCCCCGCTCGCTTGTACCCTTGTGAAGATAACAATTTGTGACGATGTCAGCCGGGGAACGCTCAGGTCTGGCGCCGGGTCGGAACCCGGAGCGTCAGGATCGCCATGTCGTCGGACGGCGGCTCGGGGGCGAAGCGCTCGACCGCGCGCTGCACCCGCATGGCGACCGCGCCGGCGGTCAGTCCGGTGCAGCCGGTGAGCACCTCGGCGAGGCCGTCGTCGCCGAGCATCCGCCGGCCTTCGCGGCGTTCGGTGACGCCGTCGGTGACGCAGAGCAGGACCTCGCCGGGCGCCAGCACCAGGTGCTCGGCGGTGAGTTCGAGGTCCTCCATGACACCGAGCAGCGGCTGCGGGGTGGCGGCCCGGTCGACCTGGCCGTCGGTGCGCAGCCGCAGCGGCAGCGGGTGGCCGGCGCAGACCAGGGACAGTTCGGTGCTGCCGTCCGGGCGGGGCGTCAACTCGCCGTAGAGCAGGGTGAGGAAGCGGCTGCGCGCGCCCTCGTCCAGGATGGCCGCGTTGAGCCGGCGCAGCACCTGTGGGGCGTCCAGGCCCTCGCGGGCGAGCAGGCGCAGCGAGTGCCGGGCCAGGCCGGTGACGGAGGCGGCCTCGGGGCCGGTGCCGCAGACGTCGCCGATCGCGAAGCCGTAGGTGCCCTCGCGGATGGTGAACAGGTCGTAGAAGTCGCCGCCGACCTCGTTGCCCTCGCCGGCGGCCTGGTAGTAGACGTCCACCTCGACGCCCGGGATCTCGGGCAGGTCCGGCGGGAGCAGGCTGCGCTGCAGGGCCTGGCTGGTCGCGGTGCGCTCGGAGTAGAGGCGGGAGTTGTCGAGGGCCAGGGCGGCCCGGCGGGAGAGGTCCTCGGCGAGTTCGAGGATCTCCTGCCGGAACCGCACGCCGGCCGGGACGCCGAGGGCGAGCAGGCCGATCACCCGGTTGCGGGCGGTCAGCGGCAGGACGACGGTCTCGCCGAGCAGGCCGGCGAGTTCGGGGCTGTCGGTGAGGCCGCGGGCTCCGGCGGTCTCGGTGGGCGCGGTCCAGAAGCGGACGCCGTGGGTGGGCCCGGCCTCGGGGGCGGGGGTCTTGTCGAGGAGGTCGCGCAGGGGGTCGATCCGGTCCTCGTCCTCGTGCAGGACGAAGGCGAGGCCGGCCGAGGAGCTGTGGTCGCCGTTGGTGTAGACGGCGCACCAGGAGGCGAGGGTGGGGACGGCCATCTGGGCCATCAGCGCCAGGGTCTGCTCGTGTTCGAGGGTGCCGGCCAGCAGGTCGGAGGCTTCGACGAGGAAGGAGAGCGAGCCGCGGCGCAGCCGTTCGAGCTCGGTCAGCCGGGTGCTCTCGACGGCCAGGGCGACCCGGTCGGCGGCGAACTGGAGGCGCAGCGCGTCCTCGTTGTCGTAGCGGCCGGGGGCGGCGGTGGCGATGCCGAGCGAGCCGATCAGGCGGCCCTCGACCTTGAGCGGGACGGTGAGCAGGGAGCGCATGCCGCTGCCGGTGAGCAGGGGCAGGCCGGTGGGGCGGGCGGCGAGGTCCTCGTGGACGGTGGGCAGCCGGGCGGAGTCGTAGCGGTTGCCGCTGCCCACCGGGAAGCGGGTGTGCCGGCGGTGCCCGGTGGTCAGGCCGGTGGCGGCGCGGACCTCGAACTCGGCCTCGTCGTCGGTGGTGAGCAGCAGGTAGGCGGCGTCCGCGTCGAGCAGGTCGCGGGCGCGTTCGACGGTGCGCTGGAGGAGGGTTTCGAGGTCGTCGGTGGCGACCGGGCCGGCCAGCAGGTCGAGCCGGGGACCGGTCTGGTCGGGGCGCTCGCCGGGCAGGGCGCGGGCGGGGGAGCGCAGGACGGCGCGGTCGGGTTCGAGGACGAGCAGGCAGAGGGTGGAGGCGACGCCCTCGGTGTCGCGCACGCGCACCTGGACGCCGTAGACCTCGACCTCCTCGCCGTCGGCCCGGCGTACGCCGTAGTCGCCCTCCCAGCGGGCCAGCCGGAGGGTGTCGGTGAGGCCGAGGCCGCGGCCGGGGGACTGCGGCCAGACCGCGAGGTCGGCCCAGGGGCGGCCCAGCACGGTGGCGGCGGGGTAGTGGAAGAGGGATTCGGCGTCCGGGTTCCAGGCCAGGACGCGGCCGTCCTCGTCGAGTTGGACGACGGCGACGTGCACCGGCCCGGGGCTGCTGGGCAGGTCGCTGCCGGGGGTGGCGGGGACGGCGTAGCGGGTGCCGGCCACGTGGGCGGGCAGGGCGAGCCGGAACCAGACGGTCTTCTGCCCGGCCGCGTACTCGACGCCCCAGCGTTCGGCGAGGGCGGAGCACATCAGCAGGCCGCGGCCGCCCTCGCCGTCGGGGTCGGCGAAGCGCTCGGAGGCGGACACCGGGCCGTCACCGAGCGAGGGCAGGCCGCGCTCGGGGTGGTGGTCGGTGACCTCGATCCGGACGCTCTCCTCCTCGCGCAGGCAGCACACCTCGGCTGCGGTGCCGGCGTGCACGACGGCGTTGGTGACCAGTTCGCTGACCAGCACGACGGCGTCGTCGACGACCTCGGGCAGGCCCCAGCCGAGCAGCGCGTCCCGGACGAAGCCCCTGGCGGCGGCCGCGGACCGGCCGTCGGGGTCGAAGGTGGCGGCTGCGCGCGCGGTGACCACGTTGCCACTTCTCCTCTGCTGCTCTGGCCCTGACTGTCCGGGGCTCGTGCCGACCTTCCCGGGCGGGCCGTCGGGTGGGCGGCGTCGTCGGGTCGGGTCGTGGCCCGGTGCAGCGCTCCACCCTACTTTCCGCTTGGTTCCCCGTGGGGGCGGGGCGGCGAAACAGGCACCGGAGGGTGATTCTGCCCACCTGTTTCGGACGGTGCGGGGACAACCGTGGGCAACCAGCCGTATACCCGGCGCCGGTGCTGCCAGACTGGGGGGTCCGCGACGGCCGGTGGGAGCAGTACGGTCGTGTGGGTGCCGGTGGGCCGTGAGGTCCGGCCGGTACGCAGCCCAGCCGGGCCGGTGCCCGGTCCCGTGCCGTTCCGGCGCGGCGGTCACCGGACAGTACACACGATGTGGGAGGGGCCCGTTGAGTTCGGCCACCAAGGACGCCACCAAGGACGCCACCGGTACGACGCCGCAGGCTCCGCGCGGCGGGCGGGCCGGGGCCGCGCCGCGGATCGCGGCCGGCCGGCGAGCGGGCCACAGCCGCGGCGCGGAGCCCGCCGAGCTGCGCAAGCTGCTGGCCGCGCTCACCGCGATGCGGGACGGGAACTTCCGCCGCCGGCTGACGGTGCCGGGCGACGGGCCGTTGGCGGAGATCGCCGCGGTGTTCAACGAGGTCGCCGAGCGCAACCAGCACCTGACCGGTGAACTGGCCCGGGTGCGGCGGGCGGTGGGCCGCGAGGGCCGGCTGAACGAGCGGCTGGAGACCGGTGCGGGCGAGGGCGCCTGGATGGCGGCGGTCGACAACTGCAACGCGCTGATCGACGACCTGGCCCGGCCGATGGCCGAGGTGGGCCGGGTGCTGACCTCGATCGCTGAGGGCGACCTGGACCAGAAGATGGAGCTGCGCTCGCTGCACAGCAACGGGGTGAGCCACCCGTTGCGCGGCGAGTACCTGAGGATCGGCCGGACGGTCAACGGGCTGGTGGACCAGCTCTCCGAGTTCACCGACGAGGTGACCCGGGTGGCCCGCGAGGTGGGCACCGAGGGCAAGCTCGGCGGGCAGGCCAAGGTCCGCAGCGTGTCGGGCAGTTGGAAGGACCTGGCGGACTCGGTCAACACCATGGCCGGGCGGCTGACCGCGCAGGTGCGCAACATCGCCCAGGTGACCACGGCGGTGGCCAAGGGCGACCTGTCCCGCAAGGTGACCGTCGACGTGGCCGGCGAGATGCTGGAGTTGAAGAACACCGTCAACACGATGGTGGACCAGCTGAACGGCTTCGCCGCCCAGGTGACGACGGTGGCCAGGGACGTCGGCACCGAGGGCCGGCTGGGCGGTCAGGCGCAGGTGCCGGGCGTCGCCGGGGTGTGGCGCGAGCTGACCGACTCGGTGAACTTCATGGCCGACAACCTGACCGGCCAGGTGCGCAACATCGCCCAGGTGACCACGGCGGTGGCGCGCGGGGACCTCTCGCAGAAGATCGAGGTGGACGCGCGCGGCGAGATGCTGGAGCTCAAGAACACCATCAACACGATGGTGGACCAGCTCTCCGGCTTCGCCGAACAGGTGACCAGGGTGGCCCGCCAGGTGGGCACCGAGGGGCGGCTCGGCGGGCAGGCCCAGGTGCCCTGGGCGGCCGGGGTGTGGCGGGATCTGACCGACAACGTCAACTTCATGGCGAACAACCTCACCGATCAGGTGCGCAACATCGCCCAGGTGACGACGGCGGTCGCCAAGGGCGACCTGTCGCAGAAGATCCAGGTGGACGCCCGGGGCGAGATCCTGGAGTTGAAGAACACCATCAACACCATGGTCGACCAGCTCTCGGCCTTCGCCGACGAGGTCACCCGCGTCGCCCGGGACGTGGGCACCGAGGGCATCCTCGGCGGCCAGGCCAGCGTGCCCGGGGTGTCCGGGACGTGGAAGGACCTGACCAACAGCGTCAACCTGATGGCCAACAACCTGACCAACCAGGTGCGCAACATCGCCGAGGTGACCACGGCGGTGGCCCGCGGCGACGTGTCGAAGAAGATCACCGTCGACGCCCGGGGCGAGATCCTGGAGCTGGTGACCACCGTCAACACCATGGTCGACCAGCTCTCCGCCTTCGCCGACGAGGTGACCCGGGTCGCCCGCGAGGTGGGCACCGAGGGCATCCTGGGCGGCCAGGCCCGGGTGCGCGGGGTGTCGGGCATCTGGAAGGACCTGACCGACAACGTCAACTTCATGGCGTCGAACCTGACCGGACAGGTCCGCAACATCGCCGAGGTCGCCTCCGCGGTGGCCCGCGGCGACCTCTCCAAGAAGATCACCATCGACGCCCAGGGCGAGATCGCGACGCTCGCCGGGACGCTGAACACCATGGTCGACCAGCTGTCCGCGTTCGCGGTCGAGGTGACCCGGGTGGCCCGTGAGGTGGGCACCGACGGCACCCTGGGCGGTCAGGCGAGCGTGCCGGGCGTGGCCGGCATCTGGAAGGACCTGACCGACAACGTCAACCAGATGGCCAACAACCTCACCGGCCAGGTCCGCAACATCGCGCTGGTGATCACCGCGGTCGCCCGCGGCGACCTCTCGCAGAAGATCGACGTGGACGCGCGCGGCGAGATCCTCCAGCTCAAGACCAACATCAACACCATGGTCGACCAGCTCTCCGCCTTCGCCGACGAGGTCACCCGGGTCGCCCGCGAGGTGGGCACCGACGGGCGGCTCGGCGGCCAGGCCCGGGTGCCCGGGGTGGACGGCACCTGGCAGGACCTCACCGAGTCGGTGAACGAGCTGGCCAACAACCTGACCCGGCAGGTGCGCGCGATCGCCCAGGTCGCCACCGCGGTGACCAGGGGCGACCTGAGCCTGCGGATCGACGTGGACGCCGCCGGTGAGCTCGACGAGCTCAAGGACAACATCAACCAGATGATCGCCAACCTGCGCGAGACCACCCGGACCAACCAGGAGCAGGACTGGCTCAAGACCAACCTGGCCCGGATCTCCGGCCTGCTCCAGGGCCGCCGGGATCTGGAGGCCGTCGCCTCGCTGATCATGACCGAGCTGACCCCGGTGGTCTCCGCCCAGCACGGCGCCTTCTTCCTGGCCCAGCCGGCCGGGCGGACCGCCGAACTGATCACCGAGGACGACGACGAGAACGACACCGTGCTGCGCCTGATCGGCAGCTACGGCTACCAGCGGCGGGCGATGCCGACCACCTTCCGGCCGGGCGAGTCGCTGATCGGCCAGGCCGCGACGGAGAAGCGGGCGATCATCGTCAAGGAGGCGCCGCCCGGATACCTCAAGATCGCCTCCGGCCTCGGCGAGGCCTCGCCGGCCCACATCGTGGTGCTGCCGGTGCAGTTCGAGGGCCGGCTGCTGGGCGTGATCGAGCTGGCCACGTTCAGCTCCTTCACCACCGTCGCGCTGGACTTCCTCAACCAGATCGCCGACCTGATCGGTGTCACCGTCAACACCATCAGCGTCAACACCAAGACCGAGGGCCTGCTGCTGGAGTCCCAGCGGCTCACCGCCGAACTCTCGATGCGGTCCGCCGAGTTGGAGGCGCGCCAGGAGGAACTGGAGCGCACCAATGAGGAGTTGCAGGAGAAGGCCGAGCAACTCGCCCAGCAGAACCGCGACATCGAGATCAAGAACAGCGAGATCGAGGAGGCCCGGCAGGTCCTGGAGGAGCGCGCCGAGCAGCTCGCCCTGGCCTCCCGGTACAAGAGCGAGTTCCTCGCCAACATGTCGCACGAGCTGCGCACCCCGCTCAACTCGCTGCTGATCCTGGCCAAGCTGCTCTCCGACAACAACGAGGGCAACCTCTCGCCCAAGCAGGTCGAGTTCGCCGACACCATCCACGGCGCCGGCTCCGACCTGCTCCAGCTGATCAACGACATCCTCGACCTGTCCAAGGTCGAGGCCGGCAAGATGGACGTCCGCCCGGCCCGGATCGCCCTGGTCCAGCTGGTCGACTACGTCGAGGCCACCTTCCAGCCGGTCGCCCTGGACAAGAACCTGGACTTCGCGGTCCGGGTCTCGCCCGCCCTGCCGGTCACCCTGCACACCGACGAGCAGCGGCTCCAGCAGGTGCTGCGCAACCTGATCTCCAACGCCGTCAAGTTCACCGACACCGGCGGCGTCGACTTCTCGATCAGCCCGGCCGGCCGGGACGTCCCCCAGCACGTGCGCGAGCGGCTGCTGGAGTTCGGCTCGATCCAGGGCCCGGACGAGGAGCTGATCGCCTTCTCGGTCTCCGACACCGGCATCGGCATCCCCGGCAACAAGCTGCGGGAGATCTTCGAGGCGTTCAAGCAGGCCGACGGCACCATCAGCCGCAAGTACGCCGGCACCGGCCTCGGGCTGTCGATCAGCCGCGAGATCGCCCGGCTGCTCGGCGGCGAGATCCACGCCGAGAGCGAGCTCGGCAAGGGCTCGACCTTCACGCTCTACCTGCCGCTGCGCACCGAGGCCCCGGACGCCGCCGCCGAGCGGCTCCTGGACCGCCCGGGTCCGGCGAACCCGCCCGCGCTGCGCGCCTCGGTCGGGGTGACCCCGGTGGGCCTGCCGGTGCCGGTCGGCGAGAGCCCGGCCGACCACTGGGCCCAGGAGGTCCGGGAGATGGCCGAGGAGCGCCGCCGCGGGGCGGTGGAGCGCCGCCGCAGCGCCGCCCTGGAGAGCGCCGCGGTGCCGCGGGCGGTGGAGCCCGCGCAGCAGCCCCGGCCGGTCCGCGCCGACACCCGCTTCGACGGCCAGCAGGTGCTGATCGTGGACGACGACGTGCGCAACGTGTTCGCCCTGACCAGCGTGCTGGAGCAGTACGGGCTGACCGTCCTGTACGCGGAGAACGGCCGCGAGGGCATCGAGATGCTGGAGCAGCACGAGAACGTGGCGCTGGTCCTGATGGACATCATGATGCCCGAGATGGACGGATACGCGACCACGACGGCGATCCGCCGGATGCCCCAGTTCGCCGGGCTGCCGAT
>NZ_JBHZCY010000211.1:0-9353 GCF_042786665.1 Kitasatospora sp. NPDC059146
CCCCGGGACACCGGGGGGAGCGGGCGGGCCGCCGTGCGTCGCGCGCTACTTGCCGCTGCGGCTGATCTCCCAGAAGCGGAAGAAGCCGGTGGTGTCGACGGTGGACTCGACGCCGGTGATGTTGGCACGGGCCGCGTAGAAGGCCTTGTTCTGGTATAGCGGGATCAGCGGCACGCTCTCCGCGACGATCTGCTGGATCTGCGCGTAGGAGGCCGAGGCGGCGCTGCGGTCGGCCTGCTTGAGGCCGTCCGGGATCAGCTTCTGGCTGATCTTCGGGTCGTCCCAGCCGGTGTGGTAGGTGCCGCCGTCGACCAGCAGCGGGGCGATGTAGTTGTCCGGGTCGGGGTAGTCGGCGAACCAACCGACGATGTACGCCTGGTACTTGCCCTCGTTCCAGCCCTTCTTGAAGGCTTCCCAGTCGGGCTCCTGCTGGACCGTCACCTGGAACAGGCCGCCGGTCTCCAGCTGCTTCTTCAAGGTGTCGGCCTCGCCGTTGCCGGCCCGCGAGCGGGACCAGGTGAGGGTGAGCTTGACCGGGGTCTGGACCTTGTTGTCGACCAGGGCCTTCTTGGCCTTGGCGACGTCCTGGTCGCCCCAGCGGTCGAAGAAGGCGGTGGTGTGGCCGGTGACGCCGGCCGGGACCATCGCGTACAGCGGCTGGACGGTGCGGGCGAAGACGTCGCGGGCGAGCGCCTTGCGGTCGAGCAGCGCGGCGGCGGCCTGGCGGACGCCGACGTTGCTCATCACCGGGTCCTTGGTGTTGAAGACCAGCGAGCGGGTGTCGTTGCTGTCGCCCTCGACGACCTGGAGGTCGGTCTTGCCGCCCTGCTGGTCGGAGCGGATCTGGGCGGCGGTGTTGGGCTCCAGGCTGTTGTCGGTGACGTCGACGTCGCCCTTGTCCAGCGCGGCCTTGAGGTCGGCGGGCTTGTCGAAGTACCGGACGGTGAACTTGTTGTTCCGCAGCTTGGCGTCGCCGCTGTACTTGTCGTTGGGGACCAGGACGACCTTGCCCAGCTGCTTGCCGTCGGCCATGCCCTCGACCGAGTCCACGCGGTAGGGGCCGGAGCCGACCTGCTTGTCGTTGGGCAGCGCCTTGTCGGCCGGGTAGACCTGGTGGTCGACGATGGCGCCGGCCGGGGAGGCCAGCTTGGCCGGCAGGGTGGCGTCGGGGGCGGCCAGGTGGAAGACCACCTCGTTGGCGCCCTTGGCCTCCACGCTCTTGATCGAGGAGAGCAGGCCGGCCGGGCCGTTCGGGTCGTTGATCTTCTTGGTCCGCTGGATCGAGAACACCACGTCCTCGGCGGTCAGCGGGTGGCCGTTGGAGAACTTCAACCCGGGCCGCAGGGTGCAGTGGTACTCGGTGGCCTCGCCGCCGGAGAAGTCGCAGGACTGCGCGGCGTCCGGGGAGGGCGTGCTGGCCGCGGCCGGGAAGGTGAGCAGCGACTGGAAGGCGTTGCGCAGCACCAGCCAGGAGCCGGAGTCGTAGACCACCGCGGGGTCCAGGGTGCCGGTCAGCTGGACGGTCCCCATGGTGATCGCCTTGCCGCCGCTGTCCCCCTTGACGGCGTCGGTGACCGATCCGCAACCGGCCACCGTCACGGCGACCAGACCGGCGCAGCCGAGTGCTGCCAGGCGTTCAGCTGAAGTCTTCACGGGAGCGTCCTTCGGGGGTGTCGCGAACCCGAGTAGCGTGCCATATCGAACACGCACGACCGATACCCGTGCAGATGACGTTTGGGACACGGTCGTTGAGGGCATCACGGCGCGCCCGACGAGTTGTCAGCCATTGCCCGTTTTCTCCCCCGGAGATCCCCGGCCGGGGCGCTTACCGGCGAGTAGACCCTGACCGCAATGAGATGACAATCACACCCGCGAAGCGACCAGCGACCGCAGCAGTTCGAGATCGACCTGCTCCAGCGACGGCACCACCAGCCGCCCGGGAGCCGCCTCGATCGGCGCCACCGAGGGCACCGCGATCACCGGGCAGCCCGCCGCCTCGCCCGCCCGCACCCCGGTCGGGGTGTCCTCGACGACCACGCAGCGGGCCGGCTCCGCGCCCAGCCGGCGGGCCGCCTCCAGGTACGGGTCGGGGAACGGCTTGGTGCGCGGCAGCTCGTCCCCGCCGATGGTGAAGGCGAACCGCTCGGCGCCCAGCGAGCGCAGCACGATGTCGATCACGTGCCGGTGCGAGGCGGACACCAGCGCGGCCGGAACGCCGTGCGCGGCAAGGGTGTTGAGCAGCCGCTCGGCCCCCGGCATCAGCGGCACCCCGCCGGCCAGCAGGTCGACGAAGCGCTGGTTGACCAGCGCCCCCAGGTCGGCCGGGGCGATGTCCACCCCGGTGCGGGCGACCAGGTACTCCATCACCCGGGTCATCGGCCCGCCCACGACGTGCGCCCGGTCCTGCTCGTCCAGCCGGTGGCCCAGCTCGGCGAAGAGCGTCACCTCGGCCTGCCACCAGAAGTCCTCGGTGTCCACCAGCGTGCCGTCCATGTCCAGCAGCACCGCCTGGAGGCCGGGCTCGCGCCCGAGGTCGAGCGCCGGGGCGGCGGTGGAGCTGGTCGTCATGGCAAGTCCTTCCGGCTGCGCCCAGGACGGTCCCGGGGATGACACGGGCCGGCCCGCTGGTCAGCGGACCGGCCCGTTCAGGATCATCCAGGATACGCCCGCTTCGCCCGGAAAGAGCGAACGGAGAGGGACGTACGGATTACCGCGCGTTGAAGTACTTCGCCTCGGGGTGGTGGATCACGATCGCGTCGGTGGACTGCTCCGGGTGCAGCTGGAACTCCTCGGAGAGCACCACGCCGATCCGCTCCGGCTTGAGCAGCTCGGCGATCTTGGCGCGGTCCTCCAGCTCGGGGCAGGCCCCGTAGCCGAGCGAGAAGCGGGCACCCCGGTACTTGAGCGCGAACATGTCCTTGACGTCCTGCGGGTCCTCGCCGGAGAAGCCCAGCTCGAAGCGGACCCGGGCGTGCCAGAACTCCGCCAGCGCCTCGGCCAGCTGCACCGAGAGGCCGTGCAGCTCCAGGTAGTCGCGGTAGGAGTTCCCGGCGAACAGCTCGTTGGCCGCCTCCGAGATCCGGTTGCCCATGGTGACCACCTGGAGGCCGACCACGTCCCGCTCGCCGGACTCCTCCGGGCGGAAGAAGTCCGCCAGGCAGAGCCGGCGGCCGCGCCGCTGGCGGGGGAAGGTGAAGCGGGTCCGCTCGGTGCCGTCCTCGTGGAAGACGATCAGGTCGTCGCCCTTGGAGTTGGCCGGGTAGTAGCCGTAGACCACGGCCGCCTCCAGCCAGCCCTCGGTCTGCAGCCGGTCCAGCCAGCCCCGCAGCCGGGGCCGGCCCTCGGTCTCCACCAGCTCCTCGTAGGACGGGCCGTCGCCGTTGCGCGCGGCCTTGAGGCCCCACTGGCCCTTGAACAGCGCGTCCTCGTCCAGCCAGGAGGCGTAGTCGGCGAAGGGGATGCCCTTGACGATCCGGTCGCCCCAGAACGGCGGGGCGGGCAGCGCGTTGTCCAGCGCGACGTCGGAGCGGATCTGGCCGAGGTTGACCTCGGGCTCCGGCTCCGCCACCTCGACCCTGGCGTGCCGGCGCTGCTTGAGCTCCGGCAGGGTCGCGCCGGGCACGCCGCGCTTGACCGCGATCAGCGCGTCCATCAGCCGCAGGCCCTCGAAGGCGTCCCGGGCGTAGCGGACCTCGCCCTCGTAGATCTCGTGCAGGTCCTGCTCCACGTAGGCCCGGGTCAGGGCGGCGCCGCCGAGGATCACCGGGAAGCTCGCGGCCAGCTTGCGCTGGTTCAGCTCCTCCAGGTTCTCCTTCATGATCACGGTGGACTTCACCAGCAGCCCGGACATCCCGATCACGTCCGCCCGGTGCTCCTGCGCGGCGTCCAGGATCGCCGAAACCGGCTGCTTGATGCCCAGGTTGACCACGTTGTAGCCGTTGTTGGACAGGATGATGTCGACCAGGTTCTTGCCGATGTCGTGGACGTCGCCCTTGACGGTGGCCAGCACGATGGTGCCCTTGCCCTCGTCGTCGGACTTCTCCATGTGCGGCTCCAGGTGGGCCACCGCGGTCTTCATCACCTCGGCGGACTGGAGCACGAACGGCAGCTGCATCTGGCCGGAGCCGAACAGCTCGCCGACCACCTTCATGCCGGCCAGCAGCGTGCTGTTGACGATGTCCAGCGCCGGACGCTCCGTCAGCGCCTCGTCCAGATCGGCCTCCAGGCCGTTGCGCTCGCCGTCGATGATCCGGCGCTGCAGCCGCTCCTCCAGCGGGAGGGCGGCCAGTTCCTCGGCCTTGGAGGCCCTGACCGACGCCGAGGAGACGCCCTCGAAGAGCTGGAGCAGCTTCTGCAGCGGGTCGTAGCCCTCGCTGCGGCGGTCGTAGACCAGGTCGAGCGCGACCTCGCGCTGGTCCTCGGGGATCCGGGCCATCGGCAGGATCTTGGAGGCGTGCACGATCGCCGAGTCCAGTCCGGCCTCGACGCACTCGTTCAGGAAGACCGAGTTGATCACCACGCGGGCGGCCGGGCTGAGGCCGAAGGAGATGTTGGACAGGCCCAGGGTGGTCTGCACGTCCGGGTGGCGGCGCTTGAGCTCGCGGATCGCCTCGATGGTCTCGATGCCGTCCCGGCGGGACTCCTCCTGACCGGTGCCCAGGGTGAAGGCCAGGCAGTCGACCAGGATCGAGCCCTCGTCGATGCCGTACTCGGTGGTGAGCTGCGCGATCAGCCGCTCGGCGATGGCGACCTTGGTCTCGGCGGTGCGGGCCTGGCCCTGCTCGTCGATGGTCAGCGCGATCAGGCCGGCGCCGTGCTCGCGGGCCAGCGAAGCGATCCGGCCGAACCGGGTGTCCGGGCCGTCGCCGTCTTCGTAGTTGACCGAGTTGAGCAGCGCGCGGCCGCCGAGCGCCTCCAGACCGGCCCGCAGCACGTCCGGCTCGGTGGAGTCCAGCACGATCGGCAGGGTCGACGCGGTGGCCAGCCGGCCGGCGATCTCCTTCATGTCGGCGACGCCGTCGCGGCCGACGTAGTCGACGCACAGGTCCAGCAGGTGGGAGCCGTCCCGGATCTGGTCCCGGGCGATCTCCACGCAGGCCTGCCAGTCGCCCGCCAGCATCGACTCGCGGAACTTCTTCGAGCCGTTGGCGTTGGTGCGCTCACCGATCGCCAGGTACGAGGTGTCCTGGCGGAACGGCACCGCCTGGTACAGCGAGGAGGCCGAGGGCTCGGGCTGCGGCTCGCGGCGCACGACCGGACGGCCCTGGACCTTCTCCACCACCTGGCGCAGGTGCTCGGGGGTGGTGCCGCAGCAGCCGCCGACCAGCGAGAGGCCGTACTCCCGGGTGAACACGTCGTGGGCGTCGGCCAGTTCGGCCGGGGAGAGCGGGTAGTGGGCGCCGTCCTTGCCGAGCACCGGCAGGCCCGCGTTCGGCATGCAGGACAGGCCGATCCTCGCGTTCTTGGCCAGGTAGCGCAGGTGCTCGCTCATCTCGGCCGGGCCGGTGGCGCAGTTGAGGCCGATGTAGTCGACGCCGAGCGGCTCCAGCGCGGTGAGCGCGGCACCGATCTCGGAGCCGAGCAGCATGGTGCCGGTGGTCTCCACCGTCACCTGCACCAGCACCGGGAGGTCCAGTCCGGCCTCGGCCAGGGCGCGCTTGGAGCCGAGGATCGCGGCCTTGGTCTGCAGCAGGTCCTGGCTGGTCTCCACCAGCAGCGCGTCGGCGCCGCCGGCGATCAGGCCGGCCGCGTTCTTCTGGAAGCCGTCCCGCAGCGTCTCGTACGGGGCGTGGCCGAGGGTCGGCAGCTTGGTGCCGGGGCCGATCGAGCCGAGCACCCAGCGGGTGCGGCCGTCGGCGGCGTGGGCGTCGGCCACCTCGCGGGCGATCCGGGCGCCGGCCTCGGACAGCTCGAAGATGCGCTCGGCGATCTCGTACTCGCCCAGGGCGGAGAAGTTGGCGCCGAAGGTGTTGGTCTCCACGCAGTCCACGCCCACCGCGAAGTAGGCCTCGTGGACGGAGCGGACGATGTCCGGCCGGGTGACGTTGAGGACCTCGTTGCAGCCCTCCAGGTTCTGGAAGTCCTCCAGCGTCGGGTCCTGGGCCTGGAGCATGGTGCCCATCGCACCGTCGGCCACCACCACCCGGGTGGCGAGCGCTTCACGCAACGCGTTCGCGCGGCTCTGCTGAGTGATGGACGGGTTGGCTGCAGTGGCCATGGGGCGTCTCCCTGGTGCGACGGCTGTCGGCTTTGCGAGCCCGCTTGCTCGGGCCCGCACGTGGCCAGGGTATCCGGCCCACGGCCCGGCCTGCGGGTGCATTCCGTATCCTGAGCGCTCGACCGCGAGGGGAGAGCGATCGTATGACCCGGTTCGGGACCGTTGCGCGGCGGATCGGGCGTGCCCTGGGGGCCCCGCTGCGCCGCTGGAGAGGCCTGCCGTGGTGGGGCCGCGCCCTGGTGGCGCTGGGGCTGGCGGCGGCCGTGCCGGTCGCCGCGCTGGGCTCGCTGTTCATCGCGATCCGGCTGCACTACTCGGGTGAACCGGCCGCCGAGGCCCGCAGCCGCGGCCGGGACGCCGTCTGGCTCGGCCACGCCTGGGTGGACGGCCGCAAGACCGACGCCGACGTCGCCGCGCTGGCCCGGCAGCTGGCCGGCACCGGCGTGCGCGACCTGTACGTCCACACCGGGCCGCTGGAGCACGACGGCTCGCTGCCGCCCGCCGTCCACCCGAAGGCCCGCTGGTTCACCGAGGCCGCCCACCGGGCACTGCCGGGGGTGCGGCTGCAGGGCTGGCTGGGGGACGAGGTCAAGCCCGAGCGGGACGCGCTGGACCTCGACGACGCGCCCACCCGGGAGCGGGTCGCCGCCTCCACGGTCCAGGTGCTGGACCAGGGCTTCGACGGGGTGCACTTCGACATGGAGCCGATCCGCCCCGGCTCGGCCGGCTGGCTCGCCCTGCTCGACCTGGTCCACCCGGTGACGGCCGCCCGCGGCGCGAAGCTGTCGGTGGCGGCCCCGCAGATCGACCCCGTCCCCGGCCTGCACACGGCCGGCATCCTGCTCACCGACCACGGCAAGTGGTGGGACCAGGCGTACTTCCGGGAGACCGCCCGCCGGGTCGACCAGATCGCGGTGATGACCTACGACACCTCGATGCCGACCGAGCCGCTGTACGGCGGCTACGTCGCCCGGCAGACCGAGCTGGCCCTGGCGGCCACCCCGCCGCAGGTCGACCTCCTGATCGGCCTGCCGTTCTTCTGGGACGACAAGTGGGGCCACTGGGGCGACGCGGAGACCGTCCCGGCGGCCGTCCGGGGCGTCCGCCTCGGCCTGGGCCGGGAGGACCCGCGGCGGGCCAACTTCGGGGTCGCGCTGTACGTGGACTTCGCCGCGACGCCGGAGAACTGGGCGGCGTACCGGCGCGGCTGGGTGGACCCCTCCTAGGCTCCGCCCTGCTCGGGCCGGCTCAGGCCGCCATCCGGTGGGCCAGGGCGCCCAGGTAGCGGTGCACGGTGGCGTCCTCGCCGGAGAGGTAGTGCGCGACGGCCCGGTACAGCGGCTTGCGGACCTCGCCGTGCTCGGTGACGGTCAGCGAGCAGCCGGGCCCGGCCGGGGTGAGCCGGTACGTCCAGGTGCCGCCGTAGGGCAGGTCCGGGTCGGCGATGCCGGTCACCAGGCGGTGCGGGGCCTCGCTGGCCACCACCTCGTAGGTGGTGTGCCCGTGCCGGTCGTACTCGCGCCAGCGCGGGCGCCCGCCGGCCCCGGCGGGCAGCCGTTCGACGTGGGTGAGGCCCGGACGCCAGGCCGGGTAGAGGTCGATGTCGGTCAGCACCTCCCAGACCGCGCCGGGCGACTGGGCGAGTTCCAGCCCGCCCTCGGTCACGTGCTCCACCGGCAGCCGGCGCCCGGCCCGGTCCACCGCCAGCAGCGCGGTCCCGGCGAGCGCCGCCGCGCCCGCACCCGCGCCGATCCACAGCCATCGGTTCATCGGTCGGCCCCTTCCGCCCGCCCCGCCCCCATCATCGCGCCGCGGCGCCCGGCCCGCTCCCCGTGGCGCAGCGTCGCCGGTCAGGCACCGTGCGTCCGCCCCGGGCCGCCTGACGTCGCGTCAGCCGCCGAGGGCCGGATATCCGCTGGCTCGGGGCGGTCCGCTCCCCCAGACTGTCCCGGTGCCCGGCCGCCATGCGCATCAAAGCCCGTAGGCTGGGCAGGTAGGGACCGTGGAGCGAGCCGTTCCACGGGAGACGAGAGGTTCGACAGGCGGCAGCCGGCCCGTCGTTGCCCCGGCAGGCCAGCCGGGGCGGTGCCGGTCCGACCGCCGACCGGAGGGAGACGCTGGGTGATCGAGCTGGAAGATGTTCCCGAGTTGATCGACCCGGTGATGGTCTGCGCCTTCGAGGGGTGGAACGACGCGGGCGACGCCGCCTCCGCGGCCCTGGCCCACCTGGACGAGACCTGGGGCGGCAAGGTGATCGCCGCCCTGGACGCCGAGGACTACTACGACTTCCAGGTCAACCGTCCGACGGTCTGGCTGGACGGCGGTGTCCGCCGGATCACCTGGCCGACCACCCGGCTGTCGGTGGTCCGGGTGACCGAGCCGGTGACCAGGGACGTGGTGCTGGTCCGCGGGATCGAGCCCAGCATGCGCTGGCGCTCGTTCTGCAACGAGCTGCTGGGCTTCGCGCACGAGCTGGGCGTCGAACTGGTGGTGATCCTGGGCGCGCTGCTCGGCGACACCCCGCACAGCCGGCCGGTGCCGGTCAGCGGGGTCACCTCCGACCCGGACCTGGCCCGTCGGCTGGACCTGGAGGAGAGCCGCTACGAGGGCCCGACCGGGATCGTCGGGGTGCTCCAGGAGGCGTGCACCCACGCCGGGGTGCCGGCCGTGACGCTGTGGGCCGCGGTGCCGCACTACGTGGCGCAGCCGCCCAACCCCAAGGCCACGCTGGCGCTGCTCAACAAGCTGGAGGACCTGCTGGACCTGCGCATCCCGCCGGGCGAGCTGGGCGAGGACGCCCGGGCCTGGCAGCTGGGCGTGGACCAGCTGGCCGCCGAGGACAGCGAGGTCGCCGAGTACGTCCAGCAGCTGGAGGAGGCGCAGGACACGGCGGAGCTGCCGGAGGCCTCCGGGGACGCCATCGCGCGCGAGTTCGAGCGCTACCTGCGCCGCCGGGAGAACGTCGGCCCGACCGGCGAGAAGCCGGTGTCCGGGCACGCGACGGCCGAGCGGCCGGCCGAGCCGGAGGGGCCGGGCACGACCCGGGAGAGCCAGGAGGGGGCCGAGGACGAGTAGTCCTCGCCGGCCCCGCCGCGGCCCGCCGGGCCGGGTACGCCGAAGGGGCGCCGGGACTTCT